>NZ_JBEXUS010000125.1:0-21578 GCF_040614455.1 Nocardia sp. NPDC005978 | reverse complement strand
CTCGAGACCAGTTTCCGCATGCTCGAAGCGGTGAAGCAACGCTTCGTCCTCGAATGCGGTGTGCGGGGGTTGAACACGCAGGCCGGAGTGAAGAGCCTGATGGTGTTCCTGCAACAGACCCTCCGGATCTCCCATTTCGACGCGGCTGCCCGAGTGCGGAACGCGGACCGGCTGTCCACGGTGTCCGAAGGGTCGTTCCAGCGGCCGCCGGTGTTCCCGCATATCGCTGCCGCGCAGCGCGCGGGAGAGATTTCCGCCGATCATGTGCAGGCGATCGTGAAGGTCCTGGACCGGATCCCTGCCAGCGTGGAACCGACATTGAAGGAACTCGCTGAACGCTCCCTGACCGACTTCGCGCGCCTCGGTGACCCCAAAGGGGTGACTCAACTCGGTGTCCGGGTCCTGGCCTATGCCGATCCGGATGGGGTGTTGACCGCGGACAAGGACCGGCAGCGGATGCGCGGGATCTGCATCGGGCGCCAGCGCGCGGATGGGATGTTCCCTATTTCGGGTTTGCTGACCCCGGAGTTGGGTGCGGTGTTCCTGCCGATGTTCGCCAAGTTCGCGCGGCCCGGCATGTGCAACCCTGATGATCCCGAGAGCCCGCACACGACCGCGCAACTCGGGATCGACACCGAAACCGAAACCGACGACAGTGACGCCGATGCTGCCACCGTCGCCGCGCGTGCGGTGTTGCGGGCTGCTGCCAAGCGTGATCACCGTAGTGAAGCCCAGCGCAATCACGATGCGTTGCTGCGGTTCCTGCAGCCCGATATGGGGCCCACCAAGCTTGGGTATCACCGTGGGCTGCCGGTCTCGACTGTGGTCACCATGCGGTTGACCGATCTCGAGCAGCGTACCGGGCTGGCTACCACGAACACCGGTGGCACGCTCTCGATCACCGAAGCGATCACGTTGGCCGCGCGGTCCACCCCGTACCTGGTGATCGTGGATGCCAACGGCCGTCCCCTGCACCTGTCCCGTGGTCAACGCCTGGCATCGGTAGAGCAGCGCCTGGCGCTCACCGCGGTCGAGCGCGGGTGCACCCGTCCCGGATGCGACGCCCCCGCCACCCGTTCCGCGGTGCATCACATCAAGGAGTGGGCTGATGGCGGCGAAACCGACATCGAGAATCTGACGTTTGCGTGCGATGCCTGCCACGCGCAGATCAACTCTGGTCCGAACGGCTGGAAAACGATCGTGATGCCGCCCGATTCGGAGCATCCGGGCAAGACAGGGTGGATACCGCCCCCGCATATTGATCCCGCTCGCAGACCTCGGGTGAATTTCCGTCATCATCCGCGTGTGCCGAGTCCTTCGGGTGTGCCGGGTATTCCGGCGCGGCGACTCTGCTAAAGCGCAGCCCTACAGCCGAAAACCCAAAGCCCAGAGCCACACCCCAAGAGCCAAGAGCGGCATCGGTGTTCACTCCAGTGGCCGACGTAGCCCAGACCCACAGGCACCGTGCGCCTTCCAGCGGGGTTCGGGAGGACAAGCACGAACAACGCGGCAGTGCTGGTCATGTCGCCTGCCGTACCCGACTTAGGCTCCCCGGTTGAGAGCCTATTCGTCCTTCCAGCGGGGCTGGATGGCTGTGGGAACCTTCTCGAGACCTACAGACAAAGATCCGTCATCGCTGAATGCTGGTACTGCCTGAGAGGGTGATTGTGGTGAGCGGTAGTCGATTCGAGGCTTGCTTGTACCCCCACCGGTGGTGGATTCCGTTTATCGGCCCGGTAGGGCTGGTACCGCCGTCGAGGCTCCGAACCGGGCCACGCTGCTACTCCGTTATCCAGGCTGCTCTTCCTGCGGTAGGGCACCCCACCGCAGCTTCACTCCCGAAGGTGACAACGCTGGTTCTCGCTATCCAGTCGTCTGTCAACGCAACCATGCTCCCACCGCTCCGATAATCACCGAGCCGGTCAACCTCAAAGGTGCCCCCGAAAGTCTTCCCCTCGGTACGCGCGAATGACTACGCACCCCGCGGCAGCGAAAGCCGGGTACGCCGCCCAACTCAACCCCGGAGCCTGCTTTACCCTGCTCTCCCGAACCCCGCTGGAACGCAACGACACCACCCCACTCGGCTACGTAGGCCACGGACTCGACCACCCCCACCTCCACCTCAAGACAACCAGCTCAGCGCAGTCGGCTCATGAACATGAACAACCACATCGAACCCACTCCGCAACGACGACACTCGAACATAAGCCTCATCATCCCGATCAGCGTCATAAACACCGCTGATGACACGAAGCTTCGTCGCCCCCGTCAACGCGGGATAAGGCCGCAGATCGATCCAGTGCGCAGCAAGCGGAACACTCCCCAGCACGGCATCGAGGAAATCCGAAGGCGGTGCGGGAACACGGGTGATCCCCAGATCACCGTGATGAAATCCGAAGGCGATAGCCGAGTATCCGGCCCCGTAGTGCTCGCGCAGAACGCTGCCGACGGTGTCATGGCCCTCGTCCGTGTCTCCGAAAGACGTTGGCGCAGCGGAAACATGCGCGATGCCGTCCCAGAATATCAATCGCAGTCCCGTCGCGGTCTGCTTCGCGATGAGGTGTGCGGCCAGTGCACCCTCGTCCGAAGCGAATGAGCCGCGCCCCGCGACGCTGTTCTCGTGGAAGTCGACGATCAATTGCATGTGGCCGCTGATATCGGCCGGCAGTTCGGGAATGGCACGCAGCAGAGTGGCTGCGTCTCGAGCGTGCTCGGCGAAGGGCCGTCCCGGATGGAAACCCTTGGCGCGCTGCACATGTTCGTCCACCGTGTGCGCGGTGCGGATGGGGGTGAAGTGGGCGTTCAGCGCGGGTAGTTCGCTCGGCGCGTACTCCTGCACCGCGGTCAGGATGGCGTCGTAGTCGGCCGACTGCGCTTGCGGTGGCCGGATACTCAGGATGCGAATGGGATTGTCCGCGTGGCTGCGGTTGAAGTCGCGGATCCACTCCAGTGCCG
The DNA here is from genome assembly GCF_040614455.1 of Nocardia sp. NPDC005978. Classification (NCBI taxonomy): domain Bacteria; kingdom Bacillati; phylum Actinomycetota; class Actinomycetes; order Mycobacteriales; family Nocardiaceae; genus Nocardia; species Nocardia sp. NPDC005978. Next base: position 18,623 of record NZ_JBEXUS010000125.1, on the reverse strand, counting down.
CTGCCATTTCCATTGATCGCCAGGGACCCCAGGCATTGGCCAGGGCATCCGCTCCGTTGCCCGTGCCGGTGCGCACGAAGGCGTCGAGTTCGTCGGCGACATCGCCGCTGTCCTGGATAACCAATCCGCGGAAACCGTGATCCGCGAACAATATTCGAGAGATGAGATCGCGGGCGATGAAGGATTCGTGTGCGAAACGAGTGGCATCGCCGATGCCGACCACGGTGGCCGTGGCGAGTGTATCCGCGATGGTGTGCAGGGCTGCCGCATCGAGAGGCTGCGCACCGGATAGCAGATCGGTCAGGTTCGGGCCGGTGGCCGGCGTTGCCGGTGGGGTGGTCGCGCTCATGATTGCCACTGTGCACCCTCAACAAATGTTGAGGTAAAGCCCCTGTGATCCGCCGCACGCGAATTCCTGGCATTCGCGGTGCGGGGGTGCGCTACTTCACCAGCGTGAACTGCATGACGTCGAGGTGCCCGGCTCGGAAGTAATGCGCGCACCCGTCGAGATACTTCAGGTATCGCGCGTAGACCTCTTCCGAGGTCAGCGCTATCGCGCGATCGCGATTGTTGCGCAGTGCCTGTGCCCAGCGATCCAGGGTTTCGGCGTAGTGCGGTTGCAGTGAATGGATGCGCTGGACATGGAATCCGGTGCTCTCGGCCAGTGCCGGGATGGTGTCCGGCTGCGGCAGCTGTCCGCCGGGGAAGATCTCGCGCTTGACGAAGATGTGGAAGAGGGCGTCCGCGCGCGTGACGGGGATGTCGCGGGTGCGCAGTTCAGCGAGAGTGCGGCCGATGATGCTGTGCAGCAATACTCGCCCGTCGGCCGGTGTCGTGTCCCGGCAGCGCTGGAAGAATTCCGGGTAGCGCTCCTTGCGGAAGTGCTCGAACGCGCCGATGCTCACGATGCGATCGGCTTCGCCCCGGTACTCCTCCCACCCCTGCAGCCGGACTTCGGCCACGCGTGCGAGTCCCAGTGCGTCGATGCGCTGTTGCACGTGCCGGTGCTGATTGCGGCTCAGCGTGAGTCCCACTACGCGCACGCCGTAGTGCTGGGCCGCGCGGATCATCGTCGCGCCCCATCCGCAGCCGATGTCGAGCAGTGTCATGCCCGGCTGCAATCGCAGTTTGCCCAGTGCCAGATCGATTTTGGCGGCTTGCGCCTGCTCGAGCGTCATGTGCTCGTCGGTGAAGTACGCGCAGCTGTAGGTCATCGAGGGATCGAGGAATAGCGCGTAGAAGTCGTCGGAGAGATCGTAGTGCGATTGCACCTGCTGGTAGAACGGCGCGAGCTCGGGCATGAGGGGTGCTCCTGGGTAGGTGGTCACCAGGGGATACGCAGCTCTGCTCGCTCTCGTTCTAGATCCATGACACACCGGCGACACACCGGGATTTTCAGACCGAGTTTCTGATTCGACCACCCGCTCTCGGCGTGGCTGCTTTCCTGAAGTGGATTCAGCTTCGTTGCAGCAAACAATGTTTGGCATCATTCGGAGGTTGGGGAACGGCCATGCACCGCACAGGGCTCGAAGAGGTCCGGAACGGGAGGCCGTGGCTGTGGACGGCGCTCGCGGCAATCGTGGTGGTGGGAACGGCGACCTGGGTCATGCGCCCGCAGCCGGTCAGCTGCCGTACGGCCGCGCCGACCACTACCGTGGTCACTCTGCCCGCGCCGAGTACATCCGAAGCTGCTACCACGCAGTCACTTTCACCGCCCACACTCCCGGCGCAGCCGGATCCGACGTTCGGGGAGGCGCGTTTCTACGCGTTCGATACCGGCGTGGCCTGCTCGCTGCCGGATCTGCCGCTGGACGGCTACTACGTGGGCGTCTCGACCGATGAGTACGACGGTTCGGCGCCGTGCGGTTCCTACGTCGACATAGACGGTCCGCTCGGCAGTGTCCGCGCGCAGGTGGTGGATCGCTGTCCGGGCTGTGCGCCGCACCAATACGATTTGAGCCGTGCGGCTTTCGAGGAGATCGCTGATCCGCACGATGGCGTGGCGAAGGTGCGCATCAATCGCGTGCGCGATCCGAATCCGGCTCCCGAGCTCTACTACCGCGTTCAGCAGGGCTCGTCGCGGGATTGGCTGGGGCTGCTGTTCTCCGGCGGTGGCAATCCGATCGGTCAGGTCGCGCTGCTGCGCAATACCGGCGGGGAGTGGATTCCGCTGCGCCGCGGCTATGACAATTACTGGTCCGTCTCGGGTGCGGGTGCGGGTCCGTTCACCGCCGCGATCACCGATGCCTACGGCAATCAGGTACTGGTACCGGATGTCACGATCGCGTCCGGGCAGTTGCGCTACACCGGAATTCGGCTCTACGACATTCCCGATCCGGAGCCCGCGGCTCCCGTCACCACGCGGCCGCAACCGGTCGTGGTCACCACTGTGATCGCGGGCACCGAGCACTGCGATTCGTGACGAGGCACGCTCCGACATACCCGGATTCGTGTGGCATCATCGAGTGGAACGTGTTTCATTTCCGCCTGATGGTGCCGCACGCCGGGAGGCTTTCGATGACGAATTCCAGCTCCACGCAAACGCCACGGGAAGGACGTCGCCGGGGTCGTCGACTGTCCGCTCGTATCTCGACATTGACCGAGGTCCCCGCTGGTTCCATGGTCGAGCTGCCGGGCCGCGGCAGCACCTACGTGGTGGATCTGCCCGGCCCCGCCGCGGATTCGCCGAGCGTGCTGCTGCTGCACGGCATGGCGACCACCGCCATGCTGAACTGGTTCCCGTCGCTGCGTGAGTTGAACGAGCACTTCCGGGTGGTGCTGTTCGATCAGCGGTGGCACGGACACGGAATTCGCTCGGAGCGTTTCGATCTGGACGATCTCGCCGATGACGCGGTCGCGGTGGGGGAGGTGCTGGGCCTGGATCGCCCGATTCTGGCCGGCTATTCGATGGGCGGGATCATCGCTCAGCTCGCCGCGCACCGGCATCCGGACAAGGTGGGCGGACTGGTACTGGCGGCGACCACGTACCGCTTCCAGGAGACGCGCCGCGAGCGCGCTTTCCATCGCGGCTGGGGTGTGGTGGCCGCGTCGCTGGCCGAGATGTCCATGCGCAGAGCCGAATTGCATCGCGACAAGATGCCGGTGCTGCCGGAGTCGTCGTGGCCGGTGGGCCGAGTGGATCGCTGGGCCATGTCCGAGATGCGCAGTACGAGTGGCTGGGCGCTGGCCCAGGCGCTGGCGGTACTGGGACGTTTCGATGCCTCGGAGTGGCTGGGAAGTCTGAAGGTGCCCACGGCGGTGGTGATCACCACGCGCGATCGGGCGCTGCCGGTCCATCGGCAGCTGGAGATGGCGAAATTGATTCCGGGAGCGGAGATATTCCTCGCCAAGGCCGGTCATGCGGCCTGCGCACTCGAGGCGGACGTCTTTGTCCCGATTTTCCTCGAGGCCTGTCTAGCGGTTGCGGAGCGGCGTTGACCCGTTAGGGGTCAGTGCTTTTCGCGGGCTGCCTTGAGCAGCGCGGTGATCACCTCGGGGACGGCGTCGGCGATCTGCTCCACGTCGGGGACCAGTTCCTCGCACGCGATGAAGCCGAAGTCGAGGTTGCCGTTGTTGGAGATCACGGTCGAGGTGAGCCCCGCGCCGTGGAATACCGGCCCGAATGGATACATCGAGGCGACGCGCACGCCGAGGAAGTACATGGGGAAGTTCGGCCCTGGCACGTTCGAGATCACCAGGTTGTGCACGACCGGGTGATGCTCGGCGAGTTTGAACGAGGAGTACGCTCGCGCGGCGAGTTGAAAAGTGTTGGGCGGAGCGTACTTCGCCCAATCCTGCAGGAAGTCCGCACCGATCATGCTGTGCTCCTCCTTGGCGCCCCGATTGTCCTCGGCGATGGCCAGCAGGCGGGCGACCGGATCCGCGAGGTCGGAGTGCAGTCGCGCGAAGATGGTGGATACCTTGTTCGTGCCCTCCTCGTGCCGTGAGGTGTCGTGCGTGGAAACCGGAACCGAGGCGATGAGCGAGGTTTCGGGCAGTTCCCCGTGCGATTCGAGGTACTCGCGCAGTGCGCCGCCGACCACAGCCAGCACCACGTCGTTGACCTTGACCTCGAAGGCCGTCTTTATCTCCTTGATATCCGCGAGGTCCGACTGCACGAAGGACACCGAGCGATGCGGTGTGATAGCTCGATTGAAGGGCGTGCGCGGTGCGGTGAAGGGCAGGGGCATGCCGCGGCCGCTGCCCGAGCGCCGGCGCTGCACCAGATCGCCGAGGATGCCGACCGTCTTGGGCACCAGCCCGACCAGTCCGAGTTTGCCGGGCAGGTGGACCAGGGCGTCGACGGCGAGCCGCACATCACCGGGTTCGGCTTCGGCGGCCGGGGTTTCGGCGGGCGGGGTGTGCGAGACGCCCGGCTCGATATCGCACAGGTGCATCATCATGTTGGTGCCGGTGATGCCGTCGACGATGGCGTGGTGGTATTTGGACACGATGGCGGCCCTGCCGTTCGGCAGGCCCTGCACCACCCACATCTCCCACAGTGGTCGCCGCCGGTCCAGCGGCTGCCCCGCGATCTCCGCGGTGATGTCCGCCAATTCCCGGCGCCCGCCGCCCTCGGGCAGTTCGACGCGGCGGACGTGGTATCCGAGATCGAAGTCCGGATCCGCGGCCCACACCGGGTGATCGAGGTTGAACGGCACCGTGTGCAGGCGGCGCGTCATGGCGGGGATGAGGTGCAGCCGGTTGCCCAGTTCGGCCTTGAAGGTCTCGAAGTCGAAGTCCACGCCGTCGGCGGCGGGGTCGACTATGAGCAGTGCGCACACGTGCAGGAGTTGGGTGTCTGTTTCGAGATAGAGGAAGCTCGCATCGAGCCCGGTAAGTCGTTCCATACCAACACACTATGAGAACTGGTTCCTGCTTGCGTGCCGATTGCGGTACCGCGCCGCGCCGGTTCGATGCGCTTTCGTTGCCTCAAAGTAGCTTGTAGATAACAAGTTTCATGATGATACAAATCGGCCCCAATTGGGTATCTCTCCAGTAGAACTCGTTGCCGCCGCTATCGGCGTCCGTACCTTGGGTCACATGGCCGGGTGAAGTGTCACTTGTCACTGACAAGAGTCACTCGGCCTCTCACAACGGCGTGAGAGGGTGAGAACAATGGGCGACCGAAAGGTTCTGCTGGCTGTAAATTGGCGAATGGCTTGGGTTTTCGCCGCCATGCTGATGGTGGTGAGTCTCTTCTACTACCCGGCTCCGCAGGCGCACGCGAACTGGTGCGCGGATGTGGACGTCGTGGTGGCGCGGGGCACGGGCGAACCCGGCTGGCTCGGAGACGTGGTGGGCAATCAGCTCTACGGCATGCTGCAGGATCGGCTGCCGGTGTCGATGAGTGCGTACCCCGTCGCGTATCCGGCGGACTACAGCTTCAACATCGGCGCGGGGAGCGCGAATCTGGTGGGGCACTTGGCCGCTCAGGCGGCGGCGTGCCCGGATCAGCGTTTCGTGCTCGTCGGCTACTCGCAGGGTGCGGCCGTGGTGCACGCGGCGCTGGGCACCGGTGCGGTGAGCTGGTACCCCGGCCGGGTGCAGCTGCCCGGCGAGCTGGGTGATCGCGTTGCGGCCATTCTGCTCTTCGGTGACGCGATGCAGGCCGCTGGTCAGAGTGTGCCCGGCTGGTATGCCGGTCGTACCGGAAGCTGGTGCACCGGTGGGGATCCCATTTGCGGTGCGGGCGTCAACGCGGCCGCGCACGTGAGCTACGGCGGCAGCTTCGTCGCCGCGGCGAACTTCGCCGCTGACCGGATATAGGCATCGGGGCGGGCCCGAATCTCGGGAGATTCCAGGTGCTCGTACCTGAAGCCCCGCCTGCCATTTCCGGTCCGGCCTCCGATGATTCGGCCCGGTGGGAACAGTCCCGCCGGGCCGAATCGCTGTGTGCGGGTGTGTGGTCCGGCCGGTTCGGGCCTACCAGTGCAGGCCGGGGACAGCGTTGGTGAAGCGCGCGGCCCCGCCGGACAGGCCCATGAGCGGCTGCACGATCGGCGCGAGCGCCAGCAGCGGACTGCGGCCGGCGGGTTCGGTCTCGGCGTTCGAGTCGCCGGTCGTGAGTCCCGCGACGGGGGCGGCGGCGGCCTTGGACTCGCCGAACATCCGGAAGCCCTGGTGCAGGATGGCGCGCTTCACCGACGGCATGACGGTGTCGACGAGTTGCGCGAAAGTCCCGATGGGGGTGTCGATTCGGCTGGGACGGTGTTCGAGCGCCCGCACCACCAGGTCCGCCGCCTGCTCGGGCGAGTGCACCGGAATCGAGCGGTACAGATCGGTCGGGGCGATCATCGCGGTGCGGACCAGCGGCATGCGGACCGAGGTGAAAGTGATTCCGGCGTCGGCGTTCTCGACCGCGGCGATCTCGCTGAAGTTGTCCAGCGCCGATTTGCTCGCGACGTAGGCCGCGAATCGCGGCACCTTGGTCTGCACGGCGATGGAGGAGATGTTGACGAAGTGCCCGAAGCGGCGTTCGCGCATGGACGGTAGCAGCGCCAGGATGAGCCGGACCGCGCCGAAGTAGTTGACCGCCATGGTCCGCTCGAAATCGTGCATGCGATCGGTGGAGTTGAGCACCGAACGCCGGATGGAGCGGCCCGCGTTGTTCACCGCGTAGTCGACGTGCCCGTGGTCGGCGAGCACCTGCTTGACCAGCAGCTCCACCGACTTCTCATCGGTGATGTCGCAAACGTACGCCTGGGCCGCACCGCTGCGGTCGCGCACCTGCGCGGCCGCGGCCTCGATGTCCTCGGGGGTGCGCGCCACCATGAGCACGGTCGCGCCGCGCGCGGCGACGGCGTGCGCGGTGGCCAGGCCGATGCCCGAGGACGCGCCCGTGACCAGGACGATGCGGCCCGTCAGCGGATCGCCGTCGTGGCGGCGCGCGCGGTCGGGATCGAGGTTGGCGCGCCAGTACGACCAGAGCTTGTCGGCGTAGTCGGCGAAGGCGGGCACCTCGATGCCGGTGCCGCGCAACTGCGCCCGGGTGAAGTCGGAGGAGAACACCGATTCGAAGGCGGTGTGCGGGGCCACCTCGGCGGGAATTCCCAAGCGCTCCAGCACTAGATCCCGCAGGACGGGCACGCCGGGAATGGCGCCGAGTGCGTGCAGGGCGCCGTGGCTGCCGGGCACGGTGCCGATGCCGGTGGGCGCGCCCGCGGCGCGGGCCAGGGCGGCGTAGATGTCGCCGAACGGCTGCGGTTCGGGGTTGGTCAGGTGGAAGGTGCGGCCGATGAGTCCGGGCTTGGTGATGAGTTCGACCATCGCCGCGCAGACGTAGTCCACCGGAACGATATTGGTCGAGCCCAGGTCCGGGATGGGCACCGGGAGCTCGGACGGCAGCGCCGCGAGCCCGTCGATGGCGGCGAAGAAGTAGTACGGACCGTCGATCTTGTCCATCTCGCCCGTGCGGGAATCGCCGACCACGATGGCCGGGCGGTACACGCGCCAGCGCAGCTCGCGGCTCTCGCGGACCAGCTTCTCGGCCTCGAACTTGGTGCGGTGGTACGGGGAGTTCAGGTTCTGCCCGAGGTCGAAGTCGTCCTCGAAGAATTTGCCCTTGTGATCGCCGGCGACCGCGACCGAGGAGACGTGGTGCAGGACCGCGCCGAGTTCGGTGGTCAGTTCGATGACCGCGCGGGTGCCCGCGACGTTGGCCGCGTAGGTGGCGTCCTCGTCGGCGGTCATGTCGTAGATCGCGCCCAGATGCACCACGTGGTCGGCGCGCGGGAGCTCGCGGTTGCCGTCGGCGTCGACCGGCAGGCCCAGGCCCGGCGCGGTGAGGTCGCCGACCAGCGGGAAGACGCGATCCGGCGCGCCCCAGCTCTCGGCCATCTCCCGCAGCTTGGCGACCGACGCCTCGCGGACCAGGGCGTGCACCACGGCCTGCGGGTCCCGCTCGAGCAGGCTCGCGACCACCCGGCGGCCCAGGAAACCGGTACCGCCCGTGACGATGTAGGAAACCATCGTCCCTCCTAACGAACTTGTTGGTGCGCAACGTTGTTCGTCCGACATGCGTCGGTGGATGTGGACGAGAAGAAAAGGGTTGGCCCCTTAGCAGAAAGCCGGGCCGAGGTAGGAACACCATCGTGCCTAACTGGTGGGTAACTTTACCGACCCGCAAATGCCCCCTCAACCAAAACGGGCTTTCCGGCCCTGTGGGAATGGTCACCACGGTGTAATTCGAGTTGTTGTGTGTGACAACGAGTTTGATGTAACCGGCGGAATCAGTTGATAATTCGGAACCCGGCGCCGGATCGATCTGTGTGCCCCGTCACGCGAATGCCTGGTATTCGCTGTATGTCCGAATCGCCACGCCGAGCGTGCGAATTCGCTGGTGAGCGTCCCGAGCGTCGATCTGCGGATATGTTTTCCCCGTCTGTGTCGATGTCGGATTCGCAGGAGGAAGTCGGTGATTCACCAGCTCGACCTACCGCCGTCCGGGGTGCGCACCCGCGCCGAATTCGACTCGCTGCCGGGCCTGCCGCGCGGGTGGGCCTGGGAACTGAGATCCGGCAGATTGGAGCTGACCCGTATGCCCGTCACGTTCTGGTACTCCCGGTCCGTGATCGATGTCCTCGAGTTCTGGCGCCGGTTCGGGTACGAGAGCGCCAGTGATCAATACGTGGCCGACAGCGGCTTCGCCCGTGGCGATACCGGGCAGCACAACTTCGTGGCCGACGGCGTGGTGTTCCGCCCCGGCCACAGACCGGACAAGCACAGCACCACGCACGATCCGGCCCAGATCTTCGCCGTCATCGAGGCCGTCTCGCAGGACGCCCAGGTGCGCGAGGCGATCGACAAGCTGCGCGTCTACGCCGCCCTCGGCATTCCCAACTACTGGATCGTGCGGGGCGACACGGCGGCCGAGGACATGGACGGATACATCAGCATGTACGAACTGGTCGGCGCAGAATACAAACTGACCGGCAGCCGCCGCGTATCGGAACTGCCCGCCTCCTGACCCGGCGACGATCGGCGAATCCATGCAGTCAGCGCGTGCCCGCTGGGGCAGCCTGTTGTTCACGGTGGTGGTGCCCGGCACCGTCGCGGGCCTCGTCCCGTTTCTGATCAGCCGCTGGCGCATCGAACACGATCTGCATCCCGAGGGCGTGTTGCAGTTGATCGGGGTGCTGCTCATCTTCGCCGGTCTGCCGGTGCTGCTCGCCGCTGTCTACCGGTTCGCCACCGACGGGCGGGGCACGCCCGCGCCGATCGCCCCGACCGAGCAACTGGTACTCGGCGGCCCGAACCGGTTCGTGCGCAATCCCATGTACCTGTCGGTGGTGCTGTTGATCATCGGGCAGGCGTTCCTGTTCGGGAACAGTCACGTGCTCTGGTACGGGGTCCTGGTGGCGGCGGTCCAGGCGTTGTTCGTCCGGTTCTACGAGGAGCCCGCCCTGCATCGGCGCTTCGGCGCGGACTACGACCGCTATCGCGCGGGCGTTCCCGCCTGGATTCCGCGCCGCACGCCCTGGCAGCCCTAGCCCAGGCGATAGGCGTCGGCGGCGTTGCCCGCGTAGAAGTAGCCCGCCTCCTGATCGGTGGCGTCACCGGCGACCAGGCCATCGACGATGGCGAGCAGTTCCGGGTGGGCGCCGCCGGGCGCGGGCAGCTCGGAGGCGAACATGAGCCGCCGCCAGCCCCAGAGCTGTACGCCGCTCTCGAGCCAGTACTCGAGTCCCGACCGGCTCGGGTGCGGGCAGATCGCGCCGAGCCCGGAGAGCTTGCACAGCCACGGGGTCTCCTTGGCGGCCAGCGACAGCGCGTTGTGCCAGACCGCCTTGGCTTCGGCGTCCACGCCCTGCGGCGAGCCGAGGTGTTCGAGCACCACCCGCAGTGCGGGATAGCCGGCCAGGAAGTCGATCCAGTCCAGCATCTCTTCGGGCCGGGCGGCCAGATCCAGGACGGCGTCGCGGTCCTGGAGCCAGGCGGCGACGGTCTCGGCGGCCGCGGTGTTCGGGGCCAGCCCGCGCGGAACGCGGATGCCGCGGAACGCCACGCTGCGTGCCTGCTGCTCCAGGTGATCCACGAGTTCGGGCGCGGACAGCGCGGGATCGATGCCGCCGAGCAGCGCCACCGGCCGCGCGTCGGCGGCGGCGAGCGTCTCGATCCAGCGGGTCTCGGCGAGGTAGGCGTGCGGGGCGGTGGCGGCCGAGACGTGCACCAGCCCGGCGATCTCGAGCTCGCCGGCCGCCCGCTCGTAGTCGGCGAGCAGGAAGCTCTCGATCGCCCCGGATGTGCCGGTGGCGGTGGCGGATTCGGCCGCGCCGGGATACCACGGCCGGGTGGCGTCCCGCAGGTGCAGGTGGGCGTCTACGACGGGGTGGGTGGGCATCGTGGCTTCTCCTCATCGGTACGCAATCCATGAATAGTCGGTCAGCGCTGGAATTGCGACACATCTGCGCCAATCGCCGGGAATTGGCTCGAATGAGGCGGATTCGGTTCGTGGCGGGTGTTCAGTCCGCGACGCGGTCGGCCAGCCGGCGCGGCTCGGCTCGCGCGCGCAGCGCCGGGGCGACCGGCCGGCCGCGCAGCAGGCCGTGCACGCTGCCCTGTTCGAGCGCTGTGCGGTAGACGGCGGCCGCGTCGCGGGCGGCCTCGACGGTCAGCTCGATGTCGGCGGCGGTGTGCGCGGCCGAGGTGACGAACGACTGCCCCAGCACGCCGCGTTCGAGCAGTTCCTGTAGGAACAATGTCCGATATGACTGGGCGGGAACGCCGTTCGCGTCCGCGGTGCGAAACACCGCGCACGAGGGGCGGCCGGTCACCGACAGGTGCTCGCCGATGCCGAGGCCGGCCGCGACGGCGTTGACCCCGGCGCTCAGTTCGCGGCCCGCGGCTTCCATCCGGCCTACCGGATCCTCGGTCCGGTAGGCGTGCACGACCGCCCGGAACGCCGCCAGCGCACCGGTTTCCGGGCCGTGCGTGGTGGAGAGCAGGAACACGCGGTCGGCGTCGGTGCGCAGCCCGCCCAGTTCCATGAATTCGCGCTTACCGGCCAGGGCGGCGAGCGGGAAGCCGTTGCCCATGGCCTTGCCCCAGCAGGACAGATCCGGCCGCACCCCGTACACCGCCTGTGCGCCACCGGCGGCCCAGCGGAAGCCGGTGATCATCTCGTCGAAGATCAGCAGCGCGCCGTGCCGATCGCACAGCGCCCGAACGCCTTCGAGGAAGCCGGGCGCCGGTTCTGCGAGCGCGGTGGCCTGTTCCATGACCACGCACGCGACCCGGTGGCCTTCGAGCGCGTCGGCCAGCGACACCAGATCGTTGAATCGGAACCGCACCGTGCGGGTCCGCGGAATGCCCGCGTTCATGGGCGTGGAGCCGATGAACCAGTCGTCCACCGAGAAGAACGGCTGATCGCATACGGCCACGGTGTGGCGGCCGGTGGCCGCCCGCGCGAGCCGCACCGCGGCGGTGGTGGCATCCGAGCCGTTCTTGGCGAACTTCACCATGTCCGCGCCGGGCACCAGTTCCAGGAAGTCCTGTGCGGCAAGCAGTTCGAGTTCGGTGGGGCGGGAGAAGCTCACCCCGTCGGCGACCGCGCGCGCGACCGCCTCGACCACCGGCGCGTATCCGTGCCCCAGGGTGACCGAGCGCAGGCCCATGCCGTACTCGACGTACTCGTTCCCGTCGCAATCCCACACCCGTGCCCCGGCGCCGCGCACCAGGATCGGCGCCATCTGCTCGGGGTACTGATCCGAACCCCGGGCGTAGGTGTGCGCCCCGCCCGGCACCACATCGTGCAGCGCGGCCTGAATCGCATTGCTGCGGGTGAAATCACGCATGCCGAACGTCCCTCCTGCGGGCACGGTTGTCCGAAGAAGGATCGACGGCGGATGTGATCGCCGCGATCGAGCGCCGTGCCATCCCACCGGCCCGGCGCCCCCCAATGCCCCTGCGGCGCAAGTGTAAGTCACTTCACCCAGGTGGGCGCGCTACCGCGGAGCAACATCCGCCTGCGCTCCCGGTGGCTCAGAGCGCGTTCGCGATGAGTGCGTACTGGGCGCTCACCTTCTGCCGGGCATCCTCGTGCGAGTCCGAATTGACGATGGCGACATAGCGTTTGTAGGCGACGTAGCACCGGTACAGATCATCGGTGGTGCGGTGGAAGCAGCTCGCGCCCGGCAGTTCCTCGGGGGCGGCGGCGGGGACGAACGCCGCGCCGATGACCCCGGTGAGTCCGGTGAGCAGGTTGATCGCCGCGCCGCCGTCGCGTGCGCGCACCAGGGAGCCGTCGTCCACGATGGCCAGGCGGTCCGCGCCGGTGTCGGTGAACAGGCGCTCGGTGCGGGATTGGTCGGCCGAATTGTGCAGGAAGGCAACGGGGGAGTAGACGGCGAAGGAGTCGGGGTCGGGGGTGCGCGAACCGCGATGGGCCGTGACCACCCGCGCCAGCAGGTTGTCCGGATCCACCTTCAGCTCCGCGATGTCCTCCGCCGGGGTCGGTGCGAAGGAGTCCAGCAGTCGGACCTGGGCGTCGAGTGTCTTGCGCACCCATTCGGTGAGGTCGGCGCCATCGGCGCGCGGCCGCTGCACCAGCAGTGATATGACGAAATCCCCGTGCGCCATGAAGGTTCCGACGTTCGCCACGCCGGGCCGCCAGTGGATGAAGGCGTCGGGGAAGGCGGTCAGATTCAGCCGCCTGTTCTGGTCCGCGGCGACGGCGAAGTCGACGTCCTCCAGTTCGCGGGCGGCGAGCTTTGCGGCCGCGGCGCTGGGAAAGCGCAGCAGCAGAACGGTGACCGAGGTCGTGGTGGCGGCGGGCCGCTCGGACCCGGCCGGATCGGCGGCGTCGGCGCTGCCCGCCGCGTAGCCGGTGATCAGCTCCTGGCGTTCGAGCACCGCTGCCGAATCCGAAGCCAGGAAGCCGGATTCGGCGTCGGCGGCGTCCAGCACCACGCGGCCGCCGCGACCCGAGGTCAGCGTCGCGTCGATCGCGGGTCCGATCGGCACCGCCCCGGACATGCGCATGCCCTCGAGCAGTGAGCCGTTGTCGCGCGCGTCCTGGTCGTAGCGATAGCGATCCACCGGGTACGCGCCCGTATCCAGGGTGCGGACGTCGAGCTCGGCGGGGACCGGATGACCGGCGACGCCGCAGGCGGTGAGCCCGGCGAGAGCTACGGCCAGCAGATATCGGGACAGGGGCGGGAATGTGCGACGTGACGTACGCGGCATGGTGACCTCGATTCCGCTCGGTCCCACGCTGCGACCGGGGACCGCTGTCCACCCAATTGTGCGTTACCGTGGTCGGCAGTAGGCGGTAGTCGGAGGTAGTGGGGATTTGGCCAGGACACTCGCGCCGGGGCAGTCATTCGCGGGCTATCTGATCGAACGACTGCTGGGTGTCGGCGGCATGGGGGAGGTCTATCTCGCCAGGGACCGGGACCTGCCCCGGCAGGTCGCGCTGAAGCTGCTGAATCCCGCCGTGGCCGACAATCCCGAAGTGCGCGCGCGGTTCCTGCGGGAGGCCGATACCGCCGCCCGGCTGGCGCATCCCAACATCGTCGCGGTCTACGCGCGCGGGCGGGAGCAGGACCGGCTGTGGATGGCCATGCAGTACATCGAGGGCACCGATGTGGCGGCCGCACTGGCCGAAGGGCCGCTGCGGCCCGATCACGCCGTGCGGATTCTCGGTGAGACCGCCGCGGCGCTGGATCACGCGCATCGCGCGGGCGTGCTGCACCGCGATGTGAAGCCGGCCAACATCCTGCTGGCCTGGGGGCCGGAACAGCGGGTGTTCCTGGCGGACTTCGGCATCGCCAAGGCGCTGGACCAGACCAGCCAGCTCACCCGCACCGGGGAGATGTACGCCAGCTTCCAGTACGCCGCGCCCGAACAGTTCGAGCTGCGCGCGGACATGGATCACCGCGCGGACGTCTACGCCCTGGGCTGCACGCTGTTCCACATGCTCACCGGCGGGTTGCCGTACCCGGGGGCGAGCACCGCGCAACTGGTGAACGGGCATCTCAACGGCGAGATTCCGCGGCCGAGTCATCGAAACCCGGGCCTGTCCATGGCGTTCGACGAGGTCATCGCGCGGGCCATGGCCAAGGACCGGGATCGGCGCTACGGCAGCTGCGGGGAGCTGGCCCGGGCCGCCGCCCGCGCCCTGGCCGAACCCGTGCGGGTCTACGACGGGCCGGACCGTGCGACCGGCGGTGCGCATCCGGGCTTCGGCACCACCCGAACCGGCTCCGGCGCACCGGGACCCACGCAGCCGGGGATGGGCGGGTCCGGCCCGTTCCGCCCCGGGCCGGGCGGCGCGGGCGGGCGTCCGGGTGCAACCGGGCCCCGGCCGATGCCGACCGGACCGACGCGCACCGGCTTCGAGCCGACGCGGTACGCCGATCGACCGCGGACAGGAACACCGTCGACCGGAACACCACCAACCGGTGTCCCGCACGGCAGCGCCGGGCATGGGAGCGGCGCGCACGGCACAGCTCCGCGCGGGAGCACCCCGCACGGGAGCGCCCCCAGCAGCAGCGCGCACGGCAGCGCTCAGTACAACAGCGCCCAGCACGGCAGCGGTGTGCCGTATCTCGCGTCCGGCGGGGATCGCCGCGGCCCGGCGTCCGTCGACCAGGGTGGTGTGCCGACCGTTCACGGCTCGCCCGGTTCCACAGCAGCGCAGGAAAACTCCGCACCGCGCGGTCGCCGCCGCAGGTGGCTGCTCGTCGCGCTGATCGCGGTCCTGGTGCTCGCCGCGGGCGTCGGGGTGGGGCTGGGCACCGGCACCCTGCGGCTGCGGATCGGCGGCAGCGACACCGCGATCACCTCGACCACCGCGGCCGGCGACGGCGGGCCCGCGGTCACCGATCCGAGCCGGGCCGCGGCCATCGCGGCGGCCTGCGATTACGGGCTGCTGATGAACACCTACGACTACGGCGATGGCGACGGGTGGCAGCGCAAGGTGCTGGCCGGAGCCACCGGAACCTGGAAGACCCAGGCGGGCCAGCTGCTGCCCGCGATTCGGCTGCTGCTGGAGGCGGATTCGGAACACACCCGCGGCACCGACGCGAAATGCGCGATCACCTCCGGCAATTCCACGCATTATGAGCTCACCGCCGAGATGACCCTGGTCAACTCGACGCAGGGCAAGCCCGATACCACCGAACAGCAGACCATCACCATGTCCATGGATTACGTGGACGGGCGCTGGCTGTGCAGTAAGTGGGTCAGCCCGCTGTTCCCCGCCTGAGCGCTCGAACCCGGTCCGGGGCTCGCGCGTATGCCCTGCTGGCCGGTGCCCCGCCGGTCCCGTGCCCTGGAGGACCTATGCGAGCCCGTACCGGATCATCGATGGCCCGCGCGCTGACCGGCGTGTGCGCCGCGGCGGTGCTGACGATCGCGACGGGCACGGGAATCAGCGCCGCCCAACCGGGTTCGATCCAGGAGCGGTTGCGGGTGCTGCTCGATGACACCGTGCGCGGCAGTGACGTCCCGGGCGCGCAGCTGGTGTTCACCGAGCGCGGCGGTGAGTTCCGGATCACCGGCGGGGTGGGCGATCTCGGCACGGGTGCGGGATTCCCGGACGATGCCCAGGTGCGAATCGCCAGTAATACCAAGGTTTTCGTCGCCGCGGTCGTGCTGCAATTGGCGGGCGAGGGCCGCATAGCGCTGGACGAACCACTGGAACGGTATATGCCGGGGGAGGTGCGCGGTCCCGGCGGGGACGGCACCGTCATCACGGTCCGGAATCTGCTGCAGCACACCAGCGGAATTCCGGACTATCTGAGCGAGCTGAACCTGGAATCGGTGGACGCGCTGCGCCGGGCCCGCCCGCCGGGCGAATTGATCGGCCTCGGCCTGGCCCGGCCCGCGGAGTTCGAACCGGGTTCGCGCGCACAGTATTCCAATACCAACTACCTGCTCGCGGGCGAACTCGTGCACCGCGTGACCGGCGTGCCGGTGGGTGTCGAAGTGACCCGGCGCATCCTGCTGCCGCAGGGCCTGAACGACACCTACTGGCCGCTCGCGCCGGTGGAACAGGTGCTGCGCGGACCGCACGCGCGCGCCTATCACCAATTCGGCGACGCGCGAGTCGATGTCACCGATATCGACGCCGGGTGGGGGCTGCCCGACGGCGTGATGGTCTCCACCGGAGCGGATCTGAACCGCTTCTTCATGGCGCTGCTGTCCGGGCAGGTCCTCGGGCCGGCCGAGCTCGCCGAGATGCAGCGTACGGTTCCCAGCGGAGATCTGCGGAGGCAGGAGGAATTCGGGCTCGGTCTGTTCGGCTGGGTCACCTCATGTGGTCTTCAGGTCTGGGGGCACGGGGGCACCATGCACGGCACCTTCGTATACGGCGGCGCGACCGCGGATCGCTCGATCACGGTGAGTATGAATCAGATTCCCGATATTCTCGCCGCGCGCACCGCCGGCGTCGATCTGGACGAGGTGGTTGATACCGCGCTCTGCTCGGTATAGCGCGATCCCCGGGCGCGGCATAGCGCTGACCCCCGCCTCGGTGTAGCGCGAACCTCCCGGCGTGGGTTAGATTTCGCGGGGAATTACCGGCGCGACGCCGGAACTTCGGAAGGACGAGTGTGGGGACTTCTGGCGCGGGGGACGGTGCCGGGGAAATTCGAGTACTGGTCGACAATGGCGAGTACGCACTACGTAATCGGGGCGATCTGGCCCTGATGGCCATGACGGTGGAGCGCCTGCGCGAGCGCTGGAGCCGGGCCCGCATCGGCATGCTCACCGATGAGCCGCACCTGCTGCGCGCGGTGCTGCCGCAGGCCGAGCCGATTCCCGCCGGGGGTGGCGGGCACTGGGGCAGAAGCGGTTTCATCGGTCAGCTCGATCAACTGGCGGGCGCCCGGGTCACCGGGCCCGCGGTGCGGCGATGGCGGCACGTCACCGACGCGCCGCTGGGCACCCTGCGCGAGGTGCGCGCCCGGGTGCGCACGGAGGTGCTCGCCCGCACCGGCAGCGCGCCCGAGGTGGCCGGAATGCCGCCGCTGCCGCCGGTGCCGGCGGCCGTGGCCGAATCCTCGCTGGTGATCGCCCAGGGCGGGCAGTACCTGGCCGACGCGGATCGCTACCAGGCCCACCGCACCCTCAATCTGCTCGAACACGCGCAGCGCCTGGGCATTCCGACCGCCATGCTCGGTCAGGGCCTGGGGCCCATGCGGGATCCGGAGTTGCTGCGCCGGGCCGCCGAAGTGCTGCCGGGTGTGGACTTCATCGGGGTGCGTGATCGGCTCTTCGGCCCGCCGCTGCTCGCCGAACTGGGCGTGCCCGCCGAACGCGTCCTGGTCACCGGCGACGACGCGGTGGAATTCGGATATCGGCTGCGCCGCCCCGAGATCGGCGGGGAACTGGGTCTGTGCGCGACCGTGTCCGGCGCCGCGCGCACCGCCCTGGACGCCGCCGTGCGGGTCAGCACGCTCGGGCCGGTGCGCCCGATCGACAACAGAGCCGGAACGGCCGAAAGCCTGGCGCGCTGTGTTGCCCGCTGCCGCGTGCTGGTCACCGGCGCCTTCCACCCCGCGGTTTTCGCACTGTCGCAAGGTATTCCGGCGGTCGCTGTAACGGCCTCTCGGCACTACGACGACAAGTTCAGTGGATTGGCCGATATGTTCGGTACCGGGTTGCGCGTGGTGCATCTCGACGCCGAAGACCTCGAATCTGGGCTGGCGAACGCGGTCCGGGAGCTGTGGGAGGCGGCGCCCGAGCTGCGCGATACGCTGCAGCAACGCGCTGTCGAGCAGATCGACGATGCCCGAACGGGTTTGGAGCGCGTCTGCCAACTCGTGCGGGTGCGGTCCGCGAGCCGGTCCAACTGAATCCGCGCGAGTGCTCAGGGGGAAACTTGGCCATCCTGTCGGTGTGTGTTCCGGTGCACGATGCCGGACCCGGCCTGGCGGCGACGCTACGCTCGATTGTGGACCAGGACACCGAGATCGAGGTGGTGGTCCTGGACAACACCGGTCACGACGAGACCGCCGACATCGCGAGCGCCTTCGACGATCCGCGACTGCGTGTGGTGCGCAATACCGAGGTGCTGCCCGCCGGTGAGAACTGGAACAAGGCGGTGTGGCTGTCCACCGGCCGCCTGGTGAAAGTGGTGCGCCCGGGCGAGCTGCTGCTGCCCGGGGCGCTGGACAAACAGCGTGAACTCATGGGTGACAACGGCATCGCGGTGTGCGCCGCCCGGTATCGGCGGCTCGCCGCCGGCGGCCGGATCGAACGGGCGGATCTGGGGCTGTCGAATCTGCTGGGGCCGTGTGATTCCCGGGCGCTGCTGCGGACCCTGGTCTGGCGCGGTGCGGCCGATTTCGGGCCCACGGCGGCGGCGGTCTTCCGGCGCCGGGACTTCGACCGCGTCGGCGGCTTCCGCGGTGATCTGCTCGCCGCGGTCGATGTGGACCTGTTCGCCCGGGTGTGCGCCTTCGGCCGTTTCTTCGGGATGGCGGAGAACCTGGCGGCCCGCGCCGCCACGCCGCCGGCCTCCGGCTTGGGCGAACTGGGCGAGGCGCTGCGTTTCCATCATCGAATGGGTGCGGAGTATCCCGAATTGCTCGGGCGCGCCATCGTATTGGGCGGTGATCTGCGCCTGGCTCGCTCCGCGGTGGAACGGCTGCGGCTCCGGGCGGCGCGCTCGCGCC
>NZ_JBEXUS010000124.1:0-22535 GCF_040614455.1 Nocardia sp. NPDC005978 | reverse complement strand
CCGGACGCCGCCCCTCCGGCGCCGGACCCGCACCGACTCAGCGTTGAGCCTGCATCATGCGCCGCACCATGCGGCAGGTGGCATCCGAAGGCCAGTGCACGCCAACGGATTCGGCGGTGTCGCGGATCTTGTCATTGGTGGCCAGGTCCGCGGCGAAGACGCCGGAATCGAGCATCGCGATGGCCAGGCGCATGGCCTTGAGCCGCCGATTGTGCTGGACGTACCAGGTGCGCGGCCGCCCCGCCGGCAGCGGCTGCTTGTACAGCGGCCGCCACGTGTGATCGATCGCCTCGCCCTTCTTGGGCACCGAGGTCTTGTCGGACATATTCGTTACGGCTGCCAGCATTGCCGATCCTCCCATCGCGTACCGGGTGCGGCCGGGGATCCAGGTGTTCGAATCCCCGCGCCAACCCGTCGAACACATCTTCGATTCTACCCGGGGGCACCGACAAAATCCGGTGCTGACCGTGGGCTACCTGGTACGACGCGAGCGCGCGGCGACGAGCCGCGACGGCGCGGGGGAGCGGTTCGCGGCCGGGGCACGGGCCGCGCGAACCCGCCGATCGCGCGGGCATATCATGCGACTATGACCGGAATGGACCGCCCGCGGCGGTTGCGCCGTACCCCCGCGATGCGCCGTCTGGTGGCCGAGACCACCCTGCAGCCGCGGCAACTGATTCTCCCGATGTTCGTGGCCGACGGACTCGGCGAGCCGCGCGAAATCTCTTCCATGCCGGGCGTTTACCAGCATTCGATGGATTCGCTGCGCAAGGCCGCCGTGGAGGCCGTCGCGGCCGGCGTGGGCGGGCTCATGCTGTTCGGCGTGCCGCGCGCGCAGGACAAGGACGCGCTCGGCAGCGGAGCCAGCGACCCGGACGGCATCCTCAACCGCGGTCTGCGCGCGCTGGTGCACGAGGTCGGCGGGTCCACGGTCGTCATGGCCGACACCTGCCTCGACGAATTCACCGATCACGGGCACTGCGGGGTGCTGAACGGCGACGGCGGCGTCGACAACGACGCGACCCTGCGCCGCTACGTGGAAATGGCGTTGTCCCAGGCCGAAACCGGCGCGGATCTGCTCGGTACCAGCGGCATGATGGACGGTCAGGTGGGTGCGATCCGGGCCGGTCTGGACGCGGCCGGGCACACCGACACTGGCATCCTGGCCTACGCGGCCAAGTACGCCTCGGCGTTCTACGGCCCGTTCCGCGAGGCGGTGGGCTCGTCCCTCGAGGGCGATCGCCGTACGTACCAGCAGGATCCGGCCAACCGGCGCGAGGCGATCCGCGAACTGCAGCTTGATCTGGCCGAGGGCGCGGACATCGTGATGGTCAAGCCCGCCATGTCTTACCTGGATATCCTGCGCGACGTCGCGGATCAGTCCACGGTGCCGGTCGCGGCGTATCAGATCTCCGGTGAGTACGCGATGATCACCGCCGCCGCGCAGAACGGCTGGATCGACCGCCGCGGCGCGATTCTGGAGTCCCTGCTGGGGATTCGGCGCGCGGGCGCGGACATGGTGCTCACCTACTGGGCCACCGAAGCCGCGCACTGGCTGGACTGAGACGCGGACCGCGCCCCGGCTGGAACGAACCGCGCACCGCGCGCCGGCTGGATCGAGCCGCGCACAGGCCGGATCGAGCCGCGCCGGCTGGACTGAGCCGCGCACTGGACTGACCGAGACGCGCACAGGTCGGATCGAGCCGCGCGGGCTGGACTGAGCCGCGCACTGGCTGGACTGAGACGCGGATCGCGCCCCGGCTGGAACGAACCGCGCATCGCGCGCCGGCTGGATCGAGCCGCGCACAGGCCGGATCAGCCGCGCGCCGGCCTGACCGAGACGCGCGCCGGCTGGATCGAGCCGCGCGCAGGCCGGATCCAGCCGCGCACGCCGCGCAGAAGCGGCGCCGGACTTGCTGAAGGCCGGTCAGGCGCGGCCGCGTCGTCGACAGGGCGGCGGATCGGCGACCGATGGACCGCGACGGCGTGCACACCGCGACCCTCGATCACCGCATGAGTGGCGTGGTGGCGGGCCATCCGGCGGGGGTGTCCATTGCTGTGAAGCGCAACCGCGCACTGCTGCCACGGATTTCGCCGGTTCGGCGCAGGTCGCGGCGACGGAGGGCACCCGTGCGCGGGGCGGTATCGCGATGCCGCCCTGTGGATTCGGGTTCGGGCGACCGTCCCGATGCACAATCCGGGGTGCGAAGTTTGTTACAAGCTTACTAACGGGTATGGTGAGGGCAGTCACAGAGAGTTCGGGAACCGGAAGTCGGTCGTCATGCGTTGTGCCATGGCGAGTTTGACTCCGGAGAGGCGGAGGCAACGATGCGAGTGGTGATCCAGCAGCCGCACAGCCTTCGGCGAGACGTGCTGGCATTCGGCCTACTTTTTCTTTTCGGCCTGCTCACCCTCGCCGTGCTGTTGATTCCAGGTCTGCTCGGCTAGAAACCGTGCACCTATCGCGCGGGCGGTCCGCGGCCCCCGCTAGGTTCTCGTTATGAGCGAGAAAGCCCCCGCCGTGCTGTTCTCCGAGCCCGGCGCGCGGTATCGCACCATCGCCTACGGGCCGGTGCTGTGCGGGATCATTCTGATCCTGGAGATCGTGCGCGGCGGCCCCCTGCACTGGTTCGGGCTGGTCTTCTGCTCCCTGCTGCTGGCGGGATTCGTCTGGTTGCAGGTGATCGCGGGCCGGCGGCACATCAGCGTCGAACTCACCACCGAGACCCTGCGCGAGGGCACCGAATCCCTCGCTGTGTCCGACATCGCGGCGGTGCTCCCGGAGATCGACGAGGACTCCTGGGATGATGAGGACTGGGAATCCGCGCGCGCCCTGGGCGAATTGACCGGGGTGCCGCGGCGGCGCAAGGGTATCGGCCTGAAACTGAAATCCGGGCAGCTGGTGCAGGCGTGGGCACGCGATCACCGTGTGCTGCGGGCCGAATTGACCGCGCTGGTCGAGGAGACTTCGGGTACAACGGCCGTGCAAGACCAGGTCGTGCCCCCGGGCGCGGCGGACGAGTCCGCGGCCGACGCCGCGGTCGCGAAGGCGACGGCGGACGAGACCGCGGCAGACCCCGCGGTGGCACTGGACAAGACCGCCGCGGGACGTGACGAGGAGAAGGAGGCGGGGTGATGCGGTTGCTCGCCGTACTCGCCGAGTTCGTGCTCGCACCGGTCCTCGCGGTCCTCGCGATCTGGTGCTGGCGCAACGGCATTCACACCGGATGGTTCCAGCCGGTCGGGGAATCCCCGGGCTTCGAGGCGACCCGCTATTCGGGGCCGTGGCTGGCGCTGTCCGCCGCCGTGATGACGGTCGCGGGGCTGGTGTTCATCGATCTGGTCGCCCGGGTTGTCCGGGTCGCGCGGGCCGCGCGAGTCGCGCGGGTCGCGCGCTGAGGCTTCCGGTTCGTGGCGTTCCCGAGGGCGTTCCGCGACGGTGACCGGGTGGCGTGAACACGCCGGACGCGGGCGCGCGAAGTCGTTGTTTCGCTGGTGAGAGCCGGTGGTATCGCCCGACAATGGGATACATGAAGCGTACGGATTCTCTGCAACGCGTCATCCTGGTCGTGCTCGCGGCGGGCTTCGCCGGTGCGGTGGCGGCCACCCCCGCCGTCGCGGGTGAGCCGGCGTCCGAAACCCGGATCGAAGCGCCGGCCGTCTTGCAGCGGGCCGTGTCGCCGGTTCGGTCCGCGTCCGCCACGAGCATTCCGCCGATCGCGAGCATCGATCGCGCGCGGCCGGTGGCGGCGGATGCGGTGCGGCCGGTGGGCCCGGACGTCCGGCCCGCCGCGTCATCCCTGCTCGATCTACTACCGGTGCAGCTGAACTGCCTGCTCAGCACCGGCTGGGCCGCTTTCTGCCTGGGACTGCCGCTGATCTGACCGCGGCCGGGCAGACACCGGATGTGCACTGTGCGCACCCGGCGTCCAGCCTCTCCGATGCGGTGTGAATCAGGCTGTGTGGCGACTACTTCCAGTTCTGGTAAACATCCAGCACCCGGCCGTTGCGGGTGCCGGGCGCGTTCAGGAAGATGGTGACCGTGCCGTCGGGATGATCGGCGGCCTCGGTCATCACCTGCCGCAGCGACGCGTGCACCGCGCCGTTCTGGTCCCTCGGGATGGTGGTCTCGGGATGCAGTCCCGCACCCATGCGGCTCAGCGGCACGAACATGCTGAACACCGCCGGGACCGGGCCGGCGGCGATGCTCGCGGTCTCCTCGTGGGAGAGCTGCACCCCGATTCGCCCCTGGTCCGGCTGCGCGATCGGCGTGCCCGCCGCAGCCGTCCCGGCCCCGCAGCACAGCGCACCCCCGGCCGCCGCCGCCACGATCGCCGCTCCGAAACCAATGCCCCGCATACCGTTCCGCCCTTCTCGACCGAGTTCGCTCCTGCCCCGCGAGATTACGCATCAGCAACCTCTCAGCGACCAAACTCCCGCTTTCCCGCTCCCGCGTGTTGCCCGCCCGGCCGCCGACTCGGCGCGTTTCGCGCCGCGCGGAGCCCCGGCGCGGCCGCCGCGGCGCACTGCGGATCGTTGTGGATGGACGCTGCGTACGGGTGTGGACGGACGCTGTGGATGGCTGTGGATGGATCGGGGTTCAGGGTGTGGGGCGGCACACTCTCCTACACCCTGTCGTCGACGGGGTTGCGGCGGCTGAGAGACTGGACGCCGTGAGTTCTTCTCCGCGTGTGACCCAGGCGTCGGTGCCGGTGTCAGCCCAGCTCTTCGAACGCGCCGCGGCGGTCATTCCGGGTGGCGTGAATTCACCGGTGCGAGCCTTCCACTCGGTGGGCGGCACCCCGCGTTTCATCGCGTCCGCGAGCGGGTGCACGCTCACCGACGCCGACGGCAACGAGTACGTCGATCTGGTGTGTTCCTGGGGTCCGATGATTCTCGGGCACGCGCACCCGGCGGTCGTGGAGGCGGTGCAGCGCGCCGCGGTCGGCGGCCTGTCCTTCGGCGCCCCGACGGCCGCGGAGATCGAGCTGGCCGAGGCCATCGCCGCGCGGGTCGATCCGGTCGAGCGGGTGCGCCTGGTCAATTCCGGTACCGAGGCCACCATGAGCGCGGTCCGGCTGGCGCGCGGTTTCACCGGCCGCTCCAAGATCATCAAGTTCAGCGGCTGCTACCACGGGCACGTGGACGCGCTGCTGGCCGACGCCGGGTCCGGCGTCGCGACCCTGGGCCTGCCCACCTCGCCCGGAGTGACCGGCGCGCAGGCGGGCGACACCATCGTGCTCCCGTACAACGATCTCGAAGCCGTGGCCGCCGCGTTCGCCGCGCATCCGGATCAGATCGCGTGCGTCATCACCGAGGCCGCGGCTGGCAACATGGGCGCGGTCGCGCCGCTGCCCGGTTTCAACGCGGGCCTGCGCGCACTCACGTCCGAGCACGGCGCGCTGCTGATCATGGACGAGGTGATGACCGGTTTCCGGGTCAGCGCCGCGGGCTGGTACGGCATCGAAGGCGTCGCGGGCGACCTCTACACCTTCGGCAAGGTCATGAGCGGCGGCCTGCCGGCGGCGGCGTTCGGCGGCCGCGCCGAGATCATGAACAAGCTGGCCCCGCTGGGCCCGGTCTATCAGGCGGGCACGCTGTCGGGTAATCCGGTCGCGGTCGCGGCGGGCCTGGCCACCCTGCGCACGGCGGACGCGGAGGTCTACGCGACGCTGAACAAGAACGCCGAGCGGCTGGGCGGACTGCTCACCGGCGCGCTGAGCGCCGAAGGCGTCCGGCATCAGGTGCAATTCGCGGGCAATATGGTGAGCGTGTTCTTCGCCGACACCCCGGTCACCGACTATGCCGCCGCCAAGGCGGCCGAGACCTGGCGTTTCCCCGCCTTCTTCCACGCGTTGCTGGACGCGGGCGTCTACGCGCCCCCGAGCGCGTTCGAAGCGTGGTTCGTGTCCGCGGCTCTCGACGAGGACGCTTTCGATCGCATCGCCGCCGCCCTCCCCGCCGCCGCGCGTGCCGCGGCCGCCGCCACTCCCGAAGGATCCGCCGCGTGAGTTCCCACCCCGAGTCCGGTCTGCCCGCCCCCGAGTCCGCGCCCCTCTCGCCCGGCGAAGCCGCCCGACTGCTGGACTCCATCCGCCAGACCGAGGCCGAACTGGCCGAGAGCGGCGAGGCAGCCGCCGTCGCCCCGAGCGAGTCCCGGTCCCAGCCGCCGGTGGACGTGCTGCTCGCCGTCGCCGCGGCCCTGGCCCCGGACGCCGATTCCACCACCGAGCGCACCGCCGGGTCCGAGACTTCCGCTGCCGGACCCGACGCGACCGCTGTGCATTCCGATGAGGCCGGTGAATCCGCCACCGCCGCAAGTGATTCCGAGTCCACTGTCATCGGTGATCTCGAATCCGCGGCCGTCATCGAGGCCGAGGAGATCGTGGCCGCGGTCGAGATCGAGCCGGTGACCGCGCCCGAGCCGGTCTCGGCCGAGGTCGAGTTCGTCCCCGTCGAGGAGGCGGCCGTCGCCGCCGACGTGGCCGACGCCGCGACCGAGTCTGTGAACGGTTCGGGCGACGCTGTCACCGCGACCGACTCCGTCGATGTCCCCTCGGAAGACGTTGCCCCGGAAGCGCTTCCCGTTTCCCCCGCGGCCCCGTCGACCAGCGGGCTCATCCTGCCCGGGTCGGTGGCCGACGACGTCGAGACCATCGTGCACGTCATGCGGCACGGTGAGGTGCACAACCCCAAGGGCATCCTGTACGGCCGTCTGCCGGGCTTCCAGCTGTCCACCACCGGGCGCGCGCAGGCGCAGACCGTGGCCCGCACGCTGGCCGGGCACGACATCGCGCTGGTGGTCGCCTCGCCGCTGCAGCGCGCGCAGGAGACCGCGGAACCCATTGCGGCGCATCACGGTCTGACCATCCGCACCGATGACAACCTCATCGAGGCGGGCAACACCTTCGAGGGTCTGCGGGTCTCCATCGGCGACGGCGCGCTGCGCAAGCCGCGGCACTGGTGGAAGATGCGCGACCCCTTCACCCCGTCCTGGGGCGAGCCGTACCTGCAGATCGCGCACCGCATGCTGGCCGCGGCGAACAAGGCCCGGGTCGAGGCGGCCGGGCGCGAAGCCGTGCTGGTCTCGCATCAGCTGCCGGTGTGGACGCTGCGCCGCTTCCTGCAGGGCCAGCGGCTCTGGCACGATCCGCGCAACCGGCAGTGCTCGCTCGCATCGCTGACTTCCCTGGTCTACCAGGGCGATACGCTGATCGACATCGTCTATTCCGAACCGGCGGGGGCCTCGGATCCCAAGGCGACGGGAGCATGACCCGCACCATCGCGTCCCGGCCCGG
This sequence comes from Nocardia sp. NPDC005978, assembly GCF_040614455.1. Lineage (NCBI taxonomy): Bacteria > Bacillati > Actinomycetota > Actinomycetes > Mycobacteriales > Nocardiaceae > Nocardia > Nocardia sp. NPDC005978. The sequence goes on along the minus strand of NZ_JBEXUS010000124.1, from coordinate 15,237 downwards.
AGCACTCCGGCGCACGGTATCGATCCTGCTGGCGAGCGTCACCCTGGGGGCGGCGCTGGCCGGATGCTCGACAGCGGGCAAGGACGCGGTGGCGCAGGGCGGCACCTTCGATTTCGTCTCACCCGGCGGCAAGACCGACATTCGCTACGACCCGCCGAGTTCGCGCGGCACGATCGGCACGCTCTCCGGACCGGATCTGATGACCGCCGGAAAGACCGTGTCGGTCAGCGATTTCCCGGGCCAGGTCGTCGTGATCAACCTGTGGGGTCAGTGGTGCGGCCCCTGCCGGGCCGAAGCGCCCGCACTGGAACGGGTCTACGAGGCCACCCGCGACAAGGGCGTGGCCTTCCTCGGCATCAACGTCCGTGACAACCAGCAGGACAAGGCGCAGGATTTCGTCACCGACAACAAGGTCGGCTACCCCTCCATCTACGACCCGTCCATGCGCACGCTGCTCGCGCTCGGCGGCAAGTTCCCGACCAGCGTCATCCCCACCACGATCGTGCTCGACCGTGACCATCGGGTGGCGGCGGTGTTCCTGCGGTCGCTGCTGCAGGAGGATCTGCAGCCGGTGGTCGAGGAGATCGCGCGGGAGCCGAAGTCGTGAACTCGGTGAGTGTGCTTGCGAGCGTGGGTGATTCGTTCCAGGAGACCGCGGCGAGCGGCCCGCTGCTGCTCGCGCTCGGCGCGTGCCTGCTGGCCGGGCTCGTCTCGTTCGCGTCCCCGTGCGTGGTGCCGCTGGTGCCCGGCTATCTGTCGTACCTGGCGGGTGTGGTCGGCGCGGAGACACCGCCGGTGACCGTCGAATCCGCGAAACGTGACGCGGCCCAGCGCACGGCGACCGCCGAACGCTCGCGCGGCCGCCTGCGCGTGGCGGGCGCGGCCGGACTGTTCGTCGCCGGTTTCACCGTGGTGTTCGTGCTGGCCTCGGCGTCGGTGTTCGGCGCGATCCAGATGCTGAACGTGAACAGCGAACTGCTGCAGCGCATCGGCGGCGTGGTCACCATCATCATGGGCCTGGCGTTCATCGGCATGATCCCGGCGCTGCAGCGCGACACCCGCATGGAACCGCGCCGGATCAGCGGGCTGATCGGCGCACCGCTGCTCGGCGGGGTGTTCGCACTGGGCTGGACGCCCTGCCTCGGCCCCACCCTGTCCGGGGTCATCTCCGTCTCCGCGGGCACCGAGGGCAGCACCGCCGCCCGCGGCGTGGCGCTGACCGTGGCCTACTGCCTCGGGCTCGGCCTGCCCTTCATCATCCTGGCCTTCGGCTCGGCGACCGCGCTGCGCGGCGTCGGCTGGTTGCGCCGCAACTCCCGCACCATTCAGGTGATCGGCGGCCTGCTCCTGGTCGCCGTCGGTATCGCCCTGGTGACCGGGGCCTGGGGCGAATTCGTCGCCTGGGTCCGGGACGCCTTCGTCTCGAATGTGACCCTCCCGATCTGACATGACAACGACCATCGAATCCCCGGCCCCCGCCCGCCCGCCGCGCCAGTCCGTGCCGCGCCGGATCCTCGCGATCGCGCGCAACACCTGGCGCGGGCTCACCAGCATGCGCACCGCGCTGATGCTGCTGTTCCTGCTCGCGCTGGCGGCCATTCCCGGCGCGCTGCTGCCGCAGCGCAGCCTGAACCAGCAGAAGACCGAGCAGTACATCGCGGACCGGCCCACGCTGGGACCGTGGATGGATCGATTCCAGCTGTTCGACGTGTTCTCGAGCTTCTGGTTCACGGCCGTCTACGTGCTGCTGTTCGTTTCGCTGGTGGGCTGCATCCTGCCGCGCGTGTTCGATCACTACCGGGCGCTGCGCACGCCGCCGGTCAAGGCGCCGCGCAATCTGTCGCGGCTGCCGCATCACTATGCGGGCGAAGCGGATTCCGATGCCGACGCGGTGATCGCGCAGGCGCGCAAGCAATTACGCGGCTGGCGGACCGTGGTGACGCCCGGATCGCGCGAGGGCGAGATCACGCTCTCGGCGGAGAAGGGCTACACCCGCGAGGCCGGCAACCTGGTCTTCCACCTGGCGCTGGTCGGGCTGCTCGCGTCCATCGCGCTGGGCAAACTGCTCGGTTACGAGGGCAACGTGGTGGTCATCGCCAACGACGGGCCCGGCTTCTGCACCACCTCCCCTGCGGTCTTCGACTCGTTCCGCGCGGGCAACGTCGTGGACGGCACCGGGCTGACGCCGCTGTGCGTGCGGGTCAAGAACTTCAAGGCCGACTACCTGCCGAACGGGCAGGCCGAGATGTTCACCTCCGAGATCTCGTATCAGTCCGGCGGGGATCTGGACTCGAACACCTGGCGGGACACCACCATTCAGGTGAATCATCCGCTGCGCGTCGGCGGGGACCGGATCTACCTGCAGGGACATGGTTTCGCGCCGACCTTCACGGTGACCTTCCCGAACGGCCAGACCCGGACCGAGACCATCCAGTGGCGGCCGGACGACGCCACCACGTTCCTGTCCTCCGGGGTGCTGCGCATCGACCCGCCCGGCGGCATGTACCCGAACGAGACCGAACGGCGCAAGCATCAGATCGCGATCCAGGGCCTGTTCGCGCCGACCGCGATGCTGCACGGGTCGCTGCTGACCTCGGCGTTCCCGTCGATGCAGGATCCGGCGGTGGCCGTGGACATCTACGTCGGCGACACCGGGCTGGACACCGGGCGGGCGCAGTCGCTGTTCGCGCTCGATCCGGAGATGATCAAGCAGGGACGGCTCACCAAGGAGCAGCGCGCGAATCTCTTCGCGGGCGAGTCGGTGACGCTGGCCGACGGCACCAAGGTGAGTTTCGACGGTGCGCAGGAGTTCGTGAACCTGCAGGTCTCGCACGATCCGGCGCAGCAGTGGGTGCTGATCTCCGCGCTCACCATGATGGCCGGACTGCTGGTGTCGCTGTTGGTCAAGCGACGCCGTATCTGGTTGCGGGTGTACCCGGCGAGCGACCCCGAGGCAAAACGACGTACCGTAGTAGAAATGGGTGGATTGGCCCGCACCGACCAGGCCGGCTGGGGTGGCGAATTCGACCGACTGCGTGAACGGCTGCTGACCGAGAGCACGGGAGACAAGTAATGCCGATCGACGAGACCATCGCCTCCTACAGCGATCTCGCGTTCAAGTCGGCCATCGTGGTGTACGCGCTGGTCTGGATCATGCTGGTGTGGCAGTTCGCGGTCGCGCGGACCGCACCGCCGCGACAGCTGGTCACGGCCGGCGGCGGGGTGGACTCGGACTCGGTCACACCCGGCCGGGTCATCGAGGAACCCAAACGGCCGTTCGCCGAACGCCTGGGCGCCATGGGCTTCTCGGTGCTGTTCGTCGCGGTCGCGCTGCACCTGCTCTCGATCGTGTTGCGCGGCTTCGCGACCCACCGCTTCCCGCTCGGCAACATGTACGAGTTCACCAGCATGTCCTGTGCCGCAGCGGTTCTCATCGGCCTGGTGCTGCTGCGCGAGGAGCGGTACCGGGGCATGTGGGCGTTCCTGCTGACGCCCGTGCTGATCCTGCTGTTCCTGGCCGGCACGGTGCTGCACGCGGACGCGGCGCCCGTGGTGCCCGCGCTGAAGTCGTACTGGCTGCCGGTGCACGTGACCGTCGTGTCGATCGGCTCCGGCGTCTTCCTGGTCTCCGGCGTGGCCAGCCTGCTGTTCCTGTACCGCCTGCGCCAGCCCGCGGGGTCGGAATCCTCCGGCATCTGGGGCAACCTGGCCCGCCGCCTCCCCGACGCCGAGTCCCTCGACCGTCTGGCCTACCGCACCACCATCATCGGCTTCCCGATCTTCGGCGCGGGCGTGATCCTGGGCGCGATCTGGGCCGAGGCGGCCTGGGGCCGGTTCTGGGGCTGGGACCCGAAGGAAACGGTGTCCTTCATCGCCTGGGTCCTCTACGCGGCGTACCTGCACGCCCGCGCGACCTCCGGCTGGCGCGACACGAAAGCGGCGTGGATCAACATCGCCGGTTTCGTCGCGATGCTCTTCAACCTGTTCATCATCAACATCGTGGTCAGCGGCCTGCACTCGTACGCCGGCCTGAACTAAACGGTTTCTACCTGCGGATTCTCTCCCTCGGTCGGTGCGCTTGGTACCGGTCGAGGGCTATCTGTACGCAGTGGGTACGCAGTGAGGTCCGAACGCTCCCGGAGTACGGCGCCGACCGCAGCTCGCGTGGTCTCATCGGCGTCCGGCCACAGATGCGCGTAGTAGCGCAGCGTGGTGATCGCGCTGCCGTGGCGAAGACGAGCCTGCACCGCCTTGATGTCCGCGCCCCGGCGGATCAACAAGGATGCGTAGAAGTGGCGAAAGTCCTGAAAGCTGAACTCCTCCGGCAGCCCCGGAACCGCCGCTTTCGCCGCCCGCAGATGCCACGCAGTCACCCAGGGTGAGACCGGCTTACCGAATTCATCGCAGACCACCCGCTCACCAGGGAACCGCCGAACCGAGTCCCTGAGCAACTCCACCAGCTCCGCGGGGATCGGCACCGCGCTATCACTCGACTCGGTCTTCAACGGGCGCGCCGGCCACTGCTGACGAGGATGCACCACACCGGCGACGAGATCGACGTCATCGACCCGCAGGCCGGCCACCTCCGAAATGCGCAGCCCAGCGAATGCCCCCAGCAACACCGCCACCCGCAGATGCTCCGGCATCGCGTCATGCAGAGCCCAGACCTGCGAGGGCGTAGCCACGTACACCTTCTGCTGCCCCGTCTTCGGCGAAGTCCGACGCGAACACGGATTACGCGACAACAGCCCGTCGTGCATCGCGTCGCCGAGGATCTGCGACAACCTGGAATGCAGGCTATAGACATAGCTGTCGGCCAGTCCCTCGGCCTTGAGCGCCACCATCCACTTCTTCACCGTGGACGGCCGCACCGCCGACAGCTGATACGAGCCCAACCCCTCATTGATCTTCTTCACATGCCAGCCGGCCAAACCGACCGTCGTCTCCCGGTGATTGGCATACCCCTTGAGCCATTCGTTCGCCCACTGCTCAACGGTCCGCTGAGAATCCCGCGGCGCGACATGAGTGCCCTGCACCAACGTTGAGACCTGCGCATCGAGCCACGCCTGCGCATCCACCTTGCGCGCGAACCGCTTCGAATGCTCACCACTCACATCATCGACATAGCGCGCACGCCACCGCTTGCCCTTCCCGTGCAACTTGGAGGGCACACGGCGTGCCTTGTGATTCTCGTCCAGAACCTCTTTCGTCCAGAGATCTTCGACACCGGCACGACGATTACGGCGAACCCCACTCACGCTGCACCCCCGACGTTCTCGCCCTCTTGCTCGGCGATCCACGCCAGCACCACCGACTTGCGCCACACCCGCCGGCGCGCACCCAGCTTGAAGCTCGCCGGCCCACGTCCGACATGAGCCCACCACCGCCACGTTGCAGCCGGAATCCCCGTCAGCGCCTCACAATCGGAGGCACGAAGGTACCTCTCCTGTTCGTCCATCATGACCCCCTTTAGGCCGCTTCAGTGTGATGGATAGCCGAAATATGCTGCGGTGCAGCGCATCCGCCAGGCGGACCCTCGTCGATCGCGAGTCTGGCCATCATGTACTCGGCGCGTTCGTTGATGCGCCGAGTGACCAGTGCCATGACCAGATGCGAGCGTGGTGGCGCGTCCCGGTCGCTGGGGTGGACCGGGGCGATGCGCAGGTGCGAGGTATCGGGTTTGACGATGCCAACCTTGGCCAGTTCCTGGCGGACGAATTCCAGGCGGTCGGCCTTGTGGTCGGGGACGGTCTTGCCCGACCATTTGCCCGAGGCCAGGCAGCGGCGACCGGGCAGGCCGAGGGTGTCGCGGCGGTGCGCTTTGCTCCTGCACTTGCCCGGCTGAGTCTTCTCGCTGGCGCGCTTGGGAACGATGCCGTAGCGCAGCCACACTCCGCAGTGCGGCGCACAGGGGGTCTGCTGCAACTCCTGGTGCAGACGGTCGTAGTGTGCTGCGACGCGCGGTTGGTCGGTGTCCAGGACTTCGCCGATGGACTTGGTGAGGTATTTGGTCAGGTACTTGACCTTGACCTCCATTTCCTCACTGCCGCCCAGGATCTGGATCGGTTTGCACTGGCCACCGAACCGCATGGTGTGTGCGGGTTCGAGCTCATCGACCGAATCCATGACCTCCATGACCTGGTCCCAGTCCATGAGCGGCTTGCGGGTGCGGGGGTCAGTGAAAGTGCCGGCGGCGTGGTCCCACACCGGCATGTTCGTGTCCTCGTACACCGGAGTGTCGAAGTGCGGCCACCACACATTGACGTACGTGGCCGCGGTGACCTGGTAGAGGAGCTTGGCGGAGATCGAGCCGCGGATCGCGATGTGCAGGTGCGGGGCGCCGCGCTTCTGCGGTTCGACCGTGGCGAAGTACTGCACGTTCCAGCCCACCGCGCGCCGCAAATTCTGGATCCACCGATCGAACAACCGCGCCAGGTGGATCGTGTCCCGTGCCTGCCGGCGGTAGTCGTACGACTGCGGGTCGCGCGGAGAACCGTCCGAGACCATCAGCCCGGTCTCGGGATCGCGGACCCGATTGATGGCCCCGAACGAGTCCAGGGTGAGGGTGAAGAACGTCGACGGCTGGTACTTGCCGTTCGCGTAGGTGGCGCCGACCGTGAGTTTCTTGTCGACCTTTTTGCGTGGCAGGTCCGGCACGTCGTCGCGGCGCCGGGTGGACTTGGCCTTGCGACGCGGTCTCGGATCCAGCGGCGGGAACTGACCGCGGACCCCGAGCTCACGCAGTTCACGATCGAGCTCGATCACCTGGTCTTTGATCGCCTGTGCCAGTTCATCGTTCCCGTCCCCGCGGGCATCGTGGTAGTCGGTGAACAAGGTCGCGCGGGCCGCCAGAATCTCTCGCTGAGCATCGGTGGGCTCAGTGGCTTCATCGGTGGGTTCGTGCGCGGCGCACCAGCCTTCGCGCAACTGGGTCATGCGCAGCCACCGGTTAGCCTTGGCGCACGCCGGGCACACCGAGTCCACAGTGGCCTTGCACGGGGCGCCCACGTAGGACGTGCGCGAGGTGATCGGATCGAACGCCCGCATCGGCACCACCCGAGCGCACACCCCAACCTTCTCGGCCGCCGACTCGGCGATGCCGGCGATATCGGGCATCGCGCGCCGCGCAGCCGCGGTCTGGTGCGTCGTGGACACACCCACCACAGGGGCGCTCATCAGGCCACACCCTTACGACGAGGAAGCTCACGCGGCAGGCCCGCGAAGCGAGACCCGCTGTCGGACAGCACGATCGGCGCAGCCAGCGGATCGCCGTAGCGGAAGATCAGCACGAGCACCGCAGGTCCATCGACCATGACCCGGCACTCCGCAGCACCGAACGCATGAGCCATCCGGACCGCGGCGCTCTCGTAGTCCGCAGGCGACTGACCTGGGAGCATCCGCACCCGCACCCGGTCCAGATGTTCGCCGACCGCCAGGACGCGTAAGCCCGGGACAGACCGTCGGTACGGCGAAGGATCGGTGAGCCCGCACGCGGTCAGGATCGAGGCCCAGCGGCGCCGGTACCGGAACCACGCCAGGAACCGGCGCCGGGCACGGGCGGTGACGAACCGGTGGAACGAGACCGGAGCGGCGAGCCGCCACAGCAGCAACTCGGCCAAGCTCAGGGCGGCGACCCCGAGGCCGAACGGCCATCCCAGGTACCAGGCGGCAGCTACGGCCAGTGCGAGCGGGGCGGAGACCATCGGGAACAGGAGCGTCCACCACGCCATGGTCAGCACCGCCGCCAGGAGGTAGCCGACGAGCTGAGCAACCGCGAGGAACACCGCTTCGGCGGGACCGGAATCGGTGGACGGGGCCGTGGAGGTGGCCGTGGAGGCGTAGTGAGGGCTGCGGGTGCTCATGCCGCGACCTCCGCGCCAGCAGTGATCGAAGCGCTGAGGTGCGTGCCGAGCCACGTGGTGTATGCGGGCGGGATCGCTTCGGCCAGGCTGCGCCGATCGGCGGTCCAGTCGATGCCCATGGCGTCCTGCCACTGAGCGATCGAACCCTTCCCGCCGCCGCAGCCGTACACCGCCACATACGGGCCGTCGTAATGCCGGCCATGCCGATACCCGGACACCCGACCCCGGTGCGGCAGGTGCGTCGGGGTGGGGGCCGTCCAGCCGCCCAGCTCGAACACGCGGTGGCGAATCACGTTGAGCCCGAACATTTCCCCGCACAGCAACACGTCCCGACGCAGCTTAGCGCCCAGGACGTTCTCCAGCACCCACGGCCGGCCGCATGCGATCAGCGCGGCCCGCATGTCGGGGATCAGTTGCGGATACTTGTGTGCCATCGCCTGATTGGTGCCGGCGGTCAACGTGGACGATGCCTGGCACGGCGGGGAGGCGTGTACGGCGTCGAACTCGTGACCGTGGGCAGCGAGGAACTCCAGCGCGTCGCCCCGGTGGAATTCGAACGGGTAGTCCGGTTGGGCGGCGATGTCCACGCCGACCACGTCGAAACCGGCGCGGTGGTAGCCGACAGCGGCCCCGCCGGCGCAGCAGCACAGGTCGAGCAGTCGAGGTCTGATGGTATTCACTTCGAGGTTCCTTCGCTGTCGTCGCTGGTGCGGGCGGGCGGCATTTGCAGGTCGACGTAGACCCGCACACCCGGCCGGGGATCACGGTCGCCGCGGCGGGGCTTGCGGTTCGGGTAGGGGGTTTCGTCCACCACGAGGCGGAACTGCTTGGCCGCCAGCAGGGTCGCGAGGACCATGGTGATGTCGCCGAGGTCACCCGAAAGACGCAGTTGCACAGTGCGATTCATGCCGCCACCGCCGGACCCGCGTAGCCGTCACCGGGGATGTCGTCGTCGCCGAGGTCGTCGGGGTCGAAGCCGGTGTAGTCCTCTGCCGGGCCGGTGATCTCCGGCGCCGGGGAGTAGGCGTCCACGATGGCGTCGGCGTCGTCATCGCTGACCCAGAACGCGCGGACCCGTACGAATTCGGTGGTGCCGTCTTCGCCGACGTAGCCGACACCGGGGGTGGTGTCGGTGATCTCGTGGCAGCGGGCACCGCGGTCTTTCGCGCCTTGGCCGTGGACCATGGCGTTCTGGGTCGGCTCGTCCAGGCGCAGGCCGACCCGGACCGGGAATAGTTGCCGGTTGGGCATGGTCTCTTTGGACGGGTCCTGCAGCGCGGCGATCACCGTGACGCCGGCGGCGCGGCCCTTGGACAGCAGCTGCCCGATCAGGACGCGGAACTTCTCCTGGTCATCGCGGGTGGCGTAGGAGGACAGCGACGCGGCCTCATCGATGATGATCAGAATCAGCGGTTCATCGACGCTCGGGACCAGCTTGCGGATCCCGGCGGCGCGCATGCGGGCCAGGCGCTCGTCCATCTCCGCGGCTGCTTCGGTGAGCATCGCCAGAATGCCAGCGGAGTCGATCGCGAACCGGGTGAACAACCGATCCGCACCGCGCCCGAACTCCGCACCGCCCTTGGGATCCCCGAGCCGGACATCGACCAGCTTGGCTTTGATCGCGGGGCCGACCGCGTTCAGGACCGACCACAGCACCGAGCCCTTACCCGATCCGGTGGCGCCGGCGAGCAGGATGTGCGAGTACAGGATTCGCAGCAGCCACGGTTCGCCGTCCTCGCGGATCCCGATGTGGGCTGCCTCCAGGTCCACGCCCTTGTGGACCGTGACCGGCGTCGTTGCCGGTTCGGCGAGAGTGTCGTGCACTCGCACCTGGAGACGAACCCAGCTCGGAGCAGGCGAGGTCACGGTGACCTGCTCCGCCCCCAGATAGGTGGCCAGTTGGGACCGGATGCCGTCGTTGGCCCAGTCCTCGAACTTCTGACCGCCCATCATCAACACGTCGACGTGCAGACCGTGACGGTCGTAATCCCAGCGATCGACCAGCGGGAACCCGGTGTCGAAGGAGCCGAGTTTGAGGTTTGCCAGCATGACATCGGTCTGCTCGGGATCGGCGAGCAGGTAGACCGCGTGCCGCAAGCAGGCCGGGGCCGCGGCCACATAGTCGGCGGCGGTGATCTCGGCCGGCACTTTGCGGTGCCACGGGCCGGGCGTGACCCAGAACCCGAACGCGGTGGCCGCGGCGATCGGAACGCCGACTTGGATGAGGGACGACAACGACATGAGAACCCCCGAGGGTGTGAAAGACGAACTGGAAAAGGGAAGGTCAGGGCCGAGTGACCGGAAGTAGCGGCGGCCCAACGGGAATCGAGATTGGCCTGGTGCGCGGTGGCGGGTTGACCGCGACCTGCATGGCGACCATCGGCGGATCGGGTAGCGGGGTGAGGTCACGGACGTCCGCCAGGACCGCGACCGGATCGGCGACCGGTTCCGGCACCGCAACGGACTCGGCCACAGGCTCAGCAGCAGGCGACGGAGCGACGGGGGCCGGGATCGGTTGGGGCGCACGCAGGATCAGGACCAGGCCGTGCACGTCCACCAGCAGCGCGATCGGCGCGACCGCGGCGACCACGGCGCAGGCCCACACTGGCAGCCGGTCACCGGGGACGACCGCGTGTACGGCGTTGCCGGCGATGCTGACCGCGGTGCCGATGCCGAGGACCCAGGAGAACCATTTACGGACGGCCGGGTCGGTGGTGACCAGTGCCATCACGGCGGCGATGGCGGTGGTGATGTCGATGATGACCGGGAACAGCCAGGCATCGCCAGCGGGGATGCGGGCCATGACCGCGAGTTCGCGCAGGGTGACGAAGGAGAGCCGGAAGGCCGCCAACCCCACGGTGAGGATGGCGGCCACGGCCAGCGCGCGCACTACGAGCGTGGCCGTGACCTTGGTGCTCATCGTTCAACCTGTCCGATCTCGCAGAACAGCCTGCACAGCTCCGTGCCCGAGGGCAGCGGCGGCTCCTCGCACAGGAACCGGCAGCCCGGCTCGCTGGTGGCCGGTGGCGGGATCGCCGGAATCGTCAGAGGCGTCGGGTCGCAGAACATCACGCACGGCGCCGCCGATCCGGACGGATCCGAGATCAGCACCGTGTCCGAGACCACCGGTGCCGGGTCAGGGCGTTCCCCGAAGGTCAGCAGCATCGCTGCGGCCGGGACGGCCGTCACCACCGACAGGAGCCCGAGGACGAATCCTGTTGCCGCGACCGGGTTCACGGTCGGCTGGTCGGTGCCCATCACGCCGCCACCTGCCCGCTCTCGGGGTAGTGCCGCACCTGGCGGACACAGGCCCGACCCGTCGCGGCCACCGCATCCAACCGGGCCAGTCCTTCACGCCGGGTCTGCGCCAGTGCCCGGTCCGAGGGCAGCCACACCGACGCCACCACGCAATCGGCGATATCGGTCCGGCCCGCCCACTCGGCGCACGAGGCCAGCACCGGGCACGAGTTGCACACCCGGATCGCCACGTCGGCCTGAGCGCGGGTGAGCGGGAAGAACACCTCGGTGTCCATGCCGGCGCACGCCCGGTTCGGCCAGTCATGCGGGTCGGAGCCGTTGCCGGCCAGTCGATCACGCATCGGGATCACCGCTTTCGGGGACCGCGAACAGGTCCATTTGGCCCTCGCACACCCACGAGCGGGGGATGTCCTTGGCGCGGCGCGAACGGTCGGACTTGACCGGCTGCTCCGCGGCGACCATGACGTTCTGGCGGGTCTTGCGGGCACGCACCCGCTGCTCCGAGGTCGACATCACGGCACCGCTTCCGGGCTCGAATTCTTCAGCGCCGCAGCGTGTTCGACCAGCGCCACCGCGAGGGCGTTCATCAGCGTTTCGGCTTCGGCGATGTCCAGGCTCATGGTCACATCCACGCCCTCGAACGCCACGTACACGCTGGCGGGCACCGACTTCGTGTAGCCGGTCGGCGCCGTCCATTCGTGCGACGGCCGGTACTCGGCCTTGCGCAAGCCCTCCCCGAGCATGGAGGTGTGGAAGAACGACATCACGCGACCGCCTTGCCATCACGCGCCGGACGCGAGGCCGGAACGTCCGCCGGCGGCTGCTTCGAGCCCGAGGTGTCGCCCTCGAACCCGGTGGCGCGCACGTTCCAGCCGATCGACTTGTACTCACCGTTGCCGACGATCTTCGGCTTGACCTGCAAGCCCTCCAGCCGGACCGGGGTCACGCCCGGCAGCACCGGCTGCGCCGAGGGCACCGGCATCACATCGGCCACGAACACCACATCGAACGTGGAGTTCTTCGCGCCCATCCCGGTCGGATCGGCCACCGTGCCCTTCCACAAGAGCTTTCCGGTACCGCGGCCCTCATCGTCCAGATCCAGACGCTGACGCTTGGGCGCGTTGCGATCCGAGCTGAACTCGGCCAACGGCTCGATCTGCCCCAGCAGCACCGCACCGTTCTCGAACATCTCATCGTGCGCCGGCCGCAACCACGCGTTCTTGAGCGACATATTTCTGACTCCTTGCTTGTTGGTTGATATAGACCACCATAGGGCACCATAGGGTGGCGATCAATAGTTTCGACGGATCTGCGCTATGCCGCCATAGAGCAAGAGCGTTTACTCTTGCTGGTATGAGTGCCGCGAAGAGCGCCCGAGCGCCGTATCAGCAGGTCGTGGACGACTATCGACGCAAGATCGAGTCCGGCCAGTTGAAGGCGGGCGACCGCATACCTTCGCAGCGGGCGATCGCAGATGAATATGGGATCGCGCCGATGACAGCGGCAAAAGCGGTCAGGGCGTTGTGTGATGACGGCTGGGCGTCTGCAGTGCCTTCGTTGGGTGTCTTTGTCGCGGATGACATCCCGGCCGGCGCATCAGCGGCGTCACTCCGCGACGAGGTCAGCGAGCTGAGGTCGATCGTTACGGACCTGACCAGGCGAGTCGAGCAGATCGAAACTGGCTCTGCGGGTGAGTGATTCGCATGGTCGGCAACGGGCATGTCTCCAACTCCTGTCTTCCTGAAATGCCTTGCCTCATCAGGAAACCGGAATTTGAGCAGGTCGAACAGCGCGCATGCCGGGGGAACATGACTCACGGGGGGCACACGTAGTCTGGTCGGGTGCAGACCAACTCTGACTCAGTGCCTTCGAGTGAACGCGTCGCATCCGGGCCGTTCCCGGAATCGGCCCCAGGGTCGGTTTCGAGCCCGGAATCCATCCGCCAGAACGACTGGGAAGCCTTCTGTGGTGTTGACACTATGGAGGACCATTGGTCGCGTAGCGTCTGGGCCGCCGGCCAGGAAACCTATTTCTGGTATCTGACGTTCGACAACCCAGAGTTATCCCGAGCTGCCGAACAATGCCAGCTTGAGCTCGGCGCAGTTGGTTTGGACCATGTGCCAAGCGACGGATTGCATCTCACTCTATCGAAGATCGGAAATGCTGACCGAGTCAGGACCGATCAAATCGGCGCAATAGTAGAAGCGGCCAGGAACGAACTGGCGCTAATTAAGCCGTTCGACCTCAGCGTGGGCCCGCTTGCTGGTTCACGTGGCGCGATCCGATTCTCAGTATCGCCGTGGTCCGAAATTCTCGATATTCACCGAGCTGCAACCTCGGCGACCTTGGATGTTATTCCCGATCTGAGAATTGCAGACACTAAATCGTTCCGTCCGCACATTGGAATTGCCTACAGCAATAGGCGCCAGACTGCGAAACCCCTGATATCGAGCGTGTCTCGGCTTCGAGATTTGACTCCGATCGACGTGCGGGTTGAAAGTGTCGAAATCGTCCGTCTCCGGCGCGAATCGAACGCCTATCGTTGGACAAACGTCGAGTCGTTTCAGCTCGGATCTAGCTAGGAGTGATGGCCGGTGCCGAGAATTCGCGAACTCGGTCAGCCCAGTCCCGGAGATTTGCTCGATAGTCATGCGCGCCGCTTGCATCAAATGGGCTTGTCGCCGAGCCAAACTCGTGAGCGCGCTGCCAGACGGAACGAATTGGTCGCTCCTCTGAATATGTCAGCGCCTGAAAACCTAGCTCGACCGCTTGCTCCACATCGGGGCTCTTGGACTTGATCAGTGCGGTTGCGATGTCGAGACGAACCAACGACCGGCTCCAGACCGAATCGGACTCATCAACCAGTGACTCCACTTGGTGACCATACTCAAGGGTCCGGCCAAATTCCCCCACGGCCAAATATGCGGTTGCTGCGTTTGCAGCTAATCTAGCGTGACTATAAGTTTCAAAAGTCAGCGCCGGTGACAGTCCGGCTGGGGTAACGAGGTGTTCGCAAAGGTGGTCTGCGCGGCTGATGGCCGAATGAACACCAGTGACATCACCCATCTTCCCTCGCGCTCGCGCTAAACCATTCGACAACAAACGTATTGCCTGTGGACCGTCTGAGGCATAAAGCAATCCTTCTTCGGCCAGCGTTGCAGCAAGATCATACTTTCCCATGTAGTAGGCGCAGAAGCTCTCCGTGCCCCGGACCCATGCTTGCAAATGCCGATCATCCAGGAGGGTAGCGATTTGGAACGCCTCCCTTGCATACATCTTGGCGTGAGAGAATCGACCCCGATTAACAGCCATATAGCTAAGCATGCCGGATAGCTTGGTGGCCATCTCATAGAGTCGAACCATTTGTCTCGGATGCTGTCGTTGGCGCAGCAGCTCATCGATTCGCCTTCGAAGTGCAACGACCTCCGGCGCGAGCCGCTTTGGCCCCTCTACCTCGTACCGGTCGAGGATGTCCGCAACCGCGTAGTCGACGATATCGAGTACGGGATCGTCTACATCAATTTGCCCCAGCCATTGCAGCCGCTGCGAGATTGCAAGAGGGCTTTCGAAGGCCTCAGTTAATACAGGAGTCTGTTCCTGGCTTAGCAGGATATCTGGGTAGCCGATATCAGCAGGCCGCAGATCTCTGTCTAGCTTCTGCCCCAAAACCGCCAGGATGACACGGCAGGATCGCTCGTTCGGCTGAGCAACAACACCGTCCATCCACTTCTTGACGAGCCCGTGCCGAGTGGACAACTCTGGACCACCGTCGGTTCGGCTGTAGTCCTGCATGCGCTTGGCCAGCCCCGTGGCGGTGACACCCGCCTCCAGCATCACGGCCGTCAACTTCATGTTCGCCTGCGGAGCTCGTGCCATAGACATCCACCTCGGTCTCCCCGCGAACAGTGTCAGATCAAGTATTGGCAGGGAAGATCCACTTGCGCAAGGAATTTCGCCGCTATGTAGACCCCGTGGGGCTTCACTTCCAGTGGACGCGTGCAGTGCGACGTCGTGTGACCGACAGGTTCGCTACAGAACGATGAGCACCGCGTCTCGTTGCTGAATTTCGCTATATAGGTTCAAGGCGGCGCACGCGGGCGGACGGGCGCTGCGCGCC
>NZ_JBEXUS010000123.1:0-22789 GCF_040614455.1 Nocardia sp. NPDC005978 | reverse complement strand
GCGATCCCGCTGCGCCCGATCCTGCTGCCGGCCGACCCCGCCGCCGCCGTGACGGTCCTGCGCCACGCGGTCGAGCGCGCGCACACCGGCGCGGAGGCCATCGCTCCGGTCACGAACGCCGAACAGGCGCGGGCACTTCCGGCCGAGGTGCCGGCCACCACCGCGGCGGTCCTGTCCACCTCCGGTTCCAGTGGCGAACCGAAGCGAACCCTGTTGTCCCGCAACGCCCTGCTGGCCTCGAGCCGGGCCACGGCCGCGCGCCTGGGCGGCCCCGGCGACTGGCTGCTCTGCCTGCCCGCGGGGTACGTCGCGGGGTTCCAGGTGATCTCGCGGGCGGCGCTGGGCGGCACCGCGGTCGCGACACTGCCGGACGGGCACTTCGACAGCGCCGCCTTCGCCGCGGCCGCCGCCCGCATGACCGGGGACCGTCGATACACCTCGCTGGTGCCCACCCAGGTCACCCGGCTGCTCGCCGACGTTCAGGGCCGCGCGGCGCTCGCGACCTTCGACACCGTCCTGATCGGCGGGGCGCGACTCGACCCGGGCACCGAACGCCGGTTGCGCGCGGTGACCACGGCCGTGGTCACCTACGGCATGACCGAGACCTGCGGCGGCTGCGTGTACGACGGTCGTCCGCTCGACGGCGTGCTGGTGCGAATCGTGGACGGGCTCATCCACATCGGCGGCCCGGTGCTGGCCGACGGCTACCTGGATCATCCCGACGGCGGCGGCTTCTACCGCGAGGGCGACCGGCACTGGTATCGCACGGCCGACCGCGGCCACTGGGACGGTGAGCGTCTCGTCCCCACCGGCCGCGTCGACGACCTCATCAACACCGGCGGGGTCAAGGTGTCGGCCGTGGCGATCGAACGCGAACTCAGCGAAGTGCCCTGGGTGGAGACCGCCGTGGTCCTGGCCCTCCCGGACAGCGAGTGGGGCGAGGTGGTCGCCGCGTATGTCGTTCCCCGCCAAACCGTTTCGGCCCCGGACCCCGACGCCCTGCGCGCCGTCGTCCGCGAACGACTCGGCCGGGCCGCGGTCCCCAAACACCTGGTTGTCGACCCCGACCTCCCGCTGCTCCCGAACTCCAAGATCGACCGCCGCGCAGTGCGCGACCGCCTGACCGCCGCGGCCGGTCCACGCCGTGCGTGAGCCCACCCGTGCTCGCCGAGGCGCGGCAGCCCGGACTCCAGTCAGTTGCGCACGTGACAACTCGGCCGCGACGTCCAGCACCCGCAACCGCACGGCCGGCCCGCTAAGCCACCCCGCCGCAGTCACCCGCGCACATCGCCACCCGGTTGCCGCACCCGGCACTCACCGCCGTGCGGCCCGGCCGGTCGGTCCCCACCATCCTCCCGCCGAGCCGACCGGCACACATCTCCCTCCGGCCCAACCGGCCGACACACACCACCTTCCGGCCCAGCCGGTCAACACACTCCGCAGTGCCGCCGGGCTCACCCATACACGGCCTTCCAGCCCGGCCGGGCTCGAGCGGCGTCGTGCGTGACGCCGTAATCGTCGGGGCGGTGCGGACGCCGATCGGGCGCGGGAAGCCGGGCGGGGCGCTCGAGGGGGTGCATCCGGTCGACCTGATGGCGCACAGTCTGCGGGCACTGGCCGAGCGGACGGGAGTCGACCCGGCGGTGATCGACGAGGTCATCGGCGGAGTGGTGAGCCAGGTCGGTGAGCAGGCCACCAACGTGACCCGCCGCGCGGCGCTGGCCGCGGGGTTCCCGGAGTCGGTGCCCGCCAGCACGATCGACCGCCAGTGCAGCGCGAGTCAGCAGGCACTGCGTTTCGCCGCGCACGCGGTGATCGCGGGCGACTGCGACGTCGTGATCGCCGCCGGGGTGGAATCGGTGAGCCGCATCCCCATGGGCACCAGTCTGCTGGATGCGGACAATCTCACCGGATCGGCGTTCCTCGAACGCTATCCGCAGGGCGTGCCGTGGCAGGGCATCAGCGCCGAACTCATCACCGCGCGATGGGGATTGAGCCGCGCCCAGTTGGACGACTACGCCCTCGAGAGTCACCGGCGCGCGGCCGAGGCGAGCAAGAACGGCCTGTTCGATGCCGAATCGACCCCGCCCATCCTGGGCCTGTCCGTCGACGAGAACATCCGATTCGACAGCACCGCAGCGGAATTGAGCGCGCTGCCGCCCTCGTTCCGCAACGAGGCGGTCGCCCGGCGCTTCCCGGAGATCCGCTGGCACGTGACCGCCGGCAACGCGAGCAGGCTCGGCGACGGCAGCGCCGCGGTCATGGTGACCACCACCGAGCACGCCCGCCGGCTCGGGCTCACGCCGCTGGCCCGCATTCGCAGCCATATCGCCATCGGCGACGACCCGTTCCTCATGCTCACGGCCGTGGTGCCCGCCACCGAGAAGGTGCTCGAGCGAACGGGATTGCGCCTGAACGACATCGACCTGATGGAGGTCAACGAGGCGTACGCGGGCGTCGTGCTGGCGTGGGCGCGCGAGACGGGAGCCGATCTCGCCCGGGTGAACGTGCACGGCGGCGCGATCTCGCTCGGGCATCCCCTCGGCGCGAGCGGGGTCCGCATCACCGCCACACTGGTGCACGCGCTGCGCGCACGCGGCGCGCGCTACGGCCTGCAGACCATGTGCGAATCCGGCGGTCAGGCCAATGCCATGATCCTGGAGGCGCTCTAGGCCGGTCCGGCTAGCTGGTGGCCAGCGCCGGAATCGGCAGGGTCTGCACCCACTCGCGAGCCAGATCCTGCGGCTTGACCTCGGACGAGAAGTCGTGCCGCGCATGCTCGCCGACCTGGATCGCACCGCGCTCGGCGAGCTTCTCGGCCGCGATCTCCCCGCCCTTGTTGAAGGCGTCGCCGTAGATCGTGTCCCCCAGCCCGAAGAGCGCGAACCGCAACCCGGTCAGGTCGCACGCGTCGGCGTCGAGGATGTCGAAGAAAGGCTCCGCGCCGGTGGGTAGTTCACCGTCGCCCGCCGTCGAGCACACGACGATGTGGAAGTCGCTCACGTCGAGATCGCCGGGGTCGAAATCCATCATGTCGAACACCGAGACATCGTGGGCCGACAGCTCATCGGCGATGACCCCCGCGACGAGTTCGGAAGTCCCCAGTTCGGACCCGAACAGAATGACGACGCGCACGCACAGCTCCCTTCAAGGTTCGTAAGCCTAACCTAACCTATCGTGTCGAGAACGGGTATGAACAGCGCCACGTCACCACGGCGCGCGTGTCGCGCCCGCGGGCCCGACACGGCAAACCGGCCCGCGTCATCACGGTTCACCGCGCCGGGGCGTGATGCCGAACCGGCCCATCGATGCGCCGGACGCCCCGGCCGGTCGCCGGCAGCCCGCGTGCGTCAGATCGTCTTGATCGCGCCGCCGTCGGCCAAATAGTCGGCGCCGGTGAGGTTTCCCGATACCGGCGAGGCCAGGAACGCGACGAGCGCCGCGGTCTCCTCGGGCTCGGTCAGGCGGCCGGTGGTGATCCCCATGTGGTGCGGCGCTCGATCGAGGAACTCCTCCAGCGACAACCCCTGTTGCGCAGCGACATCGGCGGCGTACCCCTGCGGATCGGACCAATTCCGGGTTCGGGTCGGACCGGGCGAGACCGTGAGCGCCCGCAAACCCTGCGCCCCGAACTCCTCGGCGAGGGCCTTGGTGAGGTTGTTCAACGCGGCTTTGGCGGTGCCGTAATCGACCGGATGGTAGGCCGCACGCGCTCCGATGGACGAGATGTTGATGATGACGCCGCGCCGGTTCAGCAGACTGGGCAACGCCGCACGGGTCACCCGCACGGCGCTGAAGAGATTCAGTTCGAACGTGCGCTGCCAGGCGTCGTCGGTGAGGGTCAGGAAACCGGTCGAGTCGGCGCTCCCCGACACGACACCGCCCACATTGTTGACCAGTACGTCGATGTCGCCGAGGGTCTCGAGCGCCCGCTCGATCAGCGCACGGGCCCCTTCGGGCCGGGCCAGGTCGACCGGCACCGGAGTGCACGCGTCACCCAGTTCGCTCAGCTCCGGTGTCACCGTGCGCGACGCAGCGACCACGCGGACGCCCTCGGACGCCAGCGCCCGCACGATCTCGAGGCCGATACCCTTGCTCGCGCCGGTCACGACGGCGGTCTTGCCCTGAAGTCGAAGATCCATCACAGTCCTATCTGGAACTACAGTTACAAAATTTGGGTACGAGTCGACCCGGGGTGGATTCGAACCGGCTCAGAGCGCGCGCATCGCCATCTCCACCAATCCGGCCCTGCGCTCCGGCCGGGGATCGGCCTTCGCGAGCACTCGCATGCCGTTGATGGTGGCCAGCAGGAAGTTCGCCGCGGCGTCGGGATCCACCTCGGCCGCGAACTCGCCGGACCGCCGGCCCTCGTCGATCGCGCCCCGGAACGCCTCGTGCTGCCGATCGAATATCCGGCGCACGAGCAGATTCACGATCTCGTCGTCGGAGATCTCGACCGCGGTATTGGTGGCCAGGCACCCGCGCCGCTCGGTGTCCGCGGCACCCGCTTCCAGCACGAGATGCAATGCCGCACGCACTCGTTCGCGCGGCGAACCGGGTCCGTCGAGCACCTCGATCACCCGCACGGTTTCCCCGGCCTGATACCGCCGCAACGCCCGCTCGAACAGATCGCGCTTGCCCGCGAAAGCGTTGTACAGACTCCCCCGGCCGATCCCGAGCGCGTCGACGAGATCCTGCGGCGTGGTTCGCGCGTACCCCTTGCGCCAGAACACCTGCATCGCCTGCTCGACGGCGACATCGGGATCGAAACTCTTGGCGCGGGGCATGACCCGACAGTAGATATTTTGTAACCTCAGGTCAAATATCGACCGCGCGCCCGGCCCGGTGCGGCCCAGCACCCTGCGGGCCAGCACCCCGCGGGCCTGCGCCCGTAGCGCCCAGGACTGGCGCTCGATCGAGGCCGGGCAGCGCCGCCGCCCGGGATGCCCGCGCGCATGGAGTTCGCCCGCGGCCTATCGTCTGGCCATGGCCATCGGACAAGCAGTTGATGTCAGCACCCCCGACGGCGTCGCGGACGCCTACTTCACCCGGCCCGGCGGCGGGGACGCACACCCGGGCGTACTGCTCTACATGGACGCCTTCGGGATTCGGCCGAACCTGTGCGCCATGGCCGACCGGATCGCGGACCACGGCTACGCCGTCCTCGCGCCGAACCTCTTCTACCGCAACGGCCGCGCCCCCGTGGTGGCACTGCCCGAGTTCATCGCGAACTCGGATCGTCCGGCACTTTTCGCCGACCTCGTCCCGATGATCGCCGCCTTGACCCCCGAGGTCGCCGCGCGCGATGCCGCCGCGCACCTCGACTGGCTCGCGAGCGCGCCCGAGGTCGCGGACGGACCGGTGGCCATCACCGGCTACTGCCTGGGCGGCCGGCTGGCCTTCGTGGCCGCCGCCGCGCACGGTGATCGGATCGCCGCGGCGGCGAGCTTTCACGGGGGCCGGCTGGCGACGGACGCGCCGGCCAGCCCGCACCTGCGCGCGGCGGGCGTCACCGCCGAGCTGTACTTCGCGCACGCCGATCAGGACCCCTCGATGACCACCGAGAACATCGCGACCCTCGAGTCCACGCTCAGCGAGCACGGCATCCGGTACACCAGCGAGCTGTATTCCGGCGCCGAGCACGGCTTCACCCAGGCCGACACCGAAACCTACGACGAGCCCGCGGCCGAACGACACTGGACCGCGCTGCTGGATCTGCTCGGCCGCGCGCTGCCGGGCAAGCCCTGAACTCGCCGAGGTCCGATTTGTTCAAGACCGCCTCCGCACCCCGGGCTACGGTTCACCCATGAGCATTCAATTTGACGTGGTCAGCGTGGTTGTTTCGGATATGGGTGCGGCCGTGGCGTTCTACGAGCGGCTCGGGATGACATTCGAGGAGGGTGCGGCGGACCTGCCGCACGCGGAGGCGCAACTGCCCGGCGGAATGCGGTTCGCGCTGGACACCGAGGCGACGATTCGGTCGTTCCAGCCGGAATGGCAGGCCGTGAAGGGCGGCGGCCGGGTGGGTCTGGCGTTCCGTTGCGAGTCGCCCGCGGGAGTCGATGCCACGTTCGAGGAACTGACCGCGGCGGGGTACGAGAGCGAGCTGAAGCCCTTCGACGCGTTCTGGGGTCAGCGGTACGCGGTGGTGCTGGATCCCGATGGGAACGGCGTCGATCTGTATGCGGCGCTGGGGTAATCGCGACCTAGCGGCCGAGCAACCGCGTCAGCGGCATTCCGGTCAAGGCCCGGACGTCCCGGGACAGATGCGGTTGATCGGCGTAGCCGGCTCGGAATGCCGCCTCTGCCAAGGGAACACCGGCGCGGGCGAGTTCGAGCGCGCGTTGCATGCGCAGGATGCGGGACAGGGTCTTCGGGCCGTACCCGAAGGCGTCCAGGCAGATTCGGTGCAGATGCCGCGGGGTCAGCTCGAACAGCGCCGCGGTGTCGGCCGCGCTCGCACCCGCGGCCAATTCGGTGACGGTGCGGCCCAGGATGGGGTTCGCGGGGTCGGCTTCGCCGGCGCACCAGCGCGCGATGGATTCCAGACCCGCTTCGGCGGTCGGCGCTGCCCCGAACAGATCGCGGGCGCGCCGGAATTTGTCGCGCGTCCACAGCTCCGCGAGTTCGACCCGGACATCGCGCACCTCACGGGCCGGAACTCCCAGTAGCCCGGGCGCGGTGCCGGGATAGAAACGGATGCCCGTCACCCGGGTCGCCGGGCCCGCGCTCGGCGCTTGTGCCCGGGAATCGGGTCCCGCCACCACGAGCCGGTCGGCGATGACGAGCAGATCCATACAGCCGTCGGGCAGGATCGGGGTGCTCGATCCGGGCGCGATGTCGCGGGTCCACACCACCGCGCCCGCGATCTCCGACGCTCGTTCCCGATAGCCGTTCGGCAGGTCGGTCTCGGACTCCGCCGCCGGTGGGCGCGCCTGAATACCGCTGCCGGACAGTGCTTTCGGCGCCGCGCGTGCGGTTGACGCGACATCGCCCGCAACGCGCTGCCGCACCTCGCGCCGCAGCCGGGTGGTGGTCATCAGTCCTTGCGAACCACTCGCTCGGGCTGACCGGGTTTCCAGATGGTGACCTCCATATGCTTGCCGTCGATCAGTTCGACCGCCGAGCCGCCGGTGATGTCCGCGGCGTAGAAATGGTCGAACTTCTCCTCGCGGAAGTCCATGCCGGTCTCCTGGAACAGGGTCTCCAGCCAGCGCCCGCGCACGCCCTCGTCCAGCACGTCGTGCACCGTGCCGAACAGCTTGGCATCGCCGTCGCCGACCTGCGTATCGACCGTGGCCGTGTGCAGGCAGAAACGCGGATCGCGTTCGAGATCCTTGAACTTGGTGGTGCCGGGCATGCCCACGAGCCACAGCTGTCCCTCGAAGACGCGGGGTTCGAGGGGGCTGATGCGCGGGGAACCGTCCGCACGGGAGGTGCCGAGCATGCAGAGGTTGCCGGTCGCGGCGTGCCGGCGGGTGAAGATGGTCGAAATACGGGGCGCGGACTCAACGAACTCGGACCAGGACGTCATTCGTTCGACCGTACTCGCGCGGTCCGACAGATTCGGGCCTCGCGCCCGATCAGCTCAGCAGGCCGTCGGCCAGACGCGCCCAGTCAGCGAGGACCTGTTTGCGGCGCACCCGGTCCCGGCCGACCATTTCGTCCAGGGTCGCGCCGCGCACCAGATTGATGGTGAGCCAGAACGCCGATTCCAGCCGGGGGCGCGGGACGTCGATGCGCGCCGCGCAGGCGTCGAGCAGTTCGACGGTCAGATCGTGCTGGACGCGCAGCATCTCGCGGCGCAGCTCGCGTTCGTTGGCGATGCCGACGTACAGCTCCACCGACGCCTTGCCGAGCTTGCCGGCGAACGGCGCGATCACCAGTTCGACCAGGGTCTCCCCCGCCGAGACCGGTGCGAGCCCGCGGACCCGCCGCTGCAGCGCCTCGCGCTGGCGCTGGGTGAGATGGTCGATGGTCTGGGCGAACAGCTCCTGCCGGGTGTGGAAGTGGTGCAGCTGCGCGCCCCTGGTGACCCCGGCGCGCGCGGTGATGTCGGCGATCGAGGCGCTCGCGTAGCCGACCTCGGCCAGGCTGTCGATGGCGGCGTCGAGCAGCAGCGCCCGCGTGCGCAGGCTCTTCTCCTGATGTTTGTTCGGGGGCAGACCGGAAACCACGCGGTCAGTCTAACCAAACCGGAATATTGCGTGCTGTCTTGCACGTAATTGGATGCTGGACGTAATGTGCTGCGCATGCCCGTCGACCGTTTGCTGCCCACCGCCGAAGCCCGCGACCTGATCGAGTTGACCCGCGATATCGCGGACAAGGTGCTCGAACCGCACGCCGCGGAATACGAGAAGCAGGAGCGCTATCCCGAGGAGGCGTTCGCGGCGCTGGGGGCGGCGGGGCTGCTGAGCCTGCCGTATCCGGAGGAGTTCGGCGGGGGCGGGCAACCGTACGAGGTGTATCTGCAGGTGCTCGAGGAGCTGGGCGCGCGCTGGGCGGCGGTCGCGGTGGCGGTGAGCGTGCACGGGTTGTCGTGCCATCCATTGTTCGCGTACGGCACCGCTGAGCAGAGGCAGCGCTGGCTGCCGGAGATGTTGTCCGGCAACCTGATCGGCGCGTACAGCCTGTCCGAGGCGCATGCGGGCTCGGACGCGGCGGCGCTGCGCTGCCGGGCGGTGGAATCGGCCGAGGGGTACCGCGTCACCGGCACCAAGGCGTGGATCACCAACGGCGGCAAGGCCGATTACTACACGCTGTTCGCCCGCACCGGCGAGGGTTCGCGCGGGATCTCCTGCTTCCTGGTCCCGGCCGACGCGCCCGGTCTCACCTTCGGCAGGCCCGAGGAGAAGATGGGCCTGCGCGCGGTCCCCACGACCAACGCCGCGTACGACGATGTCCTCGTCGCGGCCGATCGCCGGATCGGCGAGCCCGGCCAGGGTTTGTCGATCGCCTTCAGCGCCCTGGACTCGGGCCGGCTCGGCATCGCGGCCGTCGCGACCGGCATCGCCCAGCGCGCCCTGGACGACGCGGTCGCCTACGCCAAGGAGCGAGAAGCGTTCGGGCGCGCCATCATCGACCACCAGGGCCTGGGTTTCGTGCTGGCCGACATGGCCGCGGCGGTCGACTCCGCCCGCGCCACCTACCTGGACGCTGCTCGCCGCCGCGACGCCGGCCTGCCCTACTCCCGCCAGGCCAGCGTGGCGAAGCTGGTGGCGACCGACGCCGCCATGAAGGTCACCACCGACGCGGTCCAGGTCCTGGGCGGCTACGGCTACACCCAGGACTTCCCCGTCGAGCGCTACATGCGCGAAGCCAAGATCACCCAGATCTTCGAGGGCACCAACCAGATCCAGCGCCTGGTGATCGCGCGCGGTCTGGCCGCCGACTGAGCTATCCGCGCTTCTCGACCGGGTAGCTCAGGTGGGTCACGCGCTCACCCGGGGTGATCCGTGGATTGCCGAACTCGTGCGGGCCCGCCCCGATCCGGTCGAAGAACGGGACGCCGCCGCCCAGCAGCACCGGGACGAGGTCGATGCGGACCTCGTCGAGCAGGCCGAGCTCGAGGCACTGCTTGGCGATGGTTCCGCCGTTGACCGCGACGTCCTTGGGTCCCGCGATAGCTTTGGCCTGCTCGATGGCGGCGGCGACGCCGTCGGTGACGAAGGTGAACGGGGCGGCCGGGTGATCGGCTATCCAGCTTTCCGGCCGATGGTGGGTGACCACGACGATCGGCTTGTCGAACGGGTGCACGCCGCCCCAGCCGTCGGTGAGGTCGAACAACCTGCGCCCGACTACGTAAACGCCCGCGCCGGACACGCTTTCGGCCAGGTAGGCGTGGTCGGCGGGGGTGAGCCGGAAGGGAACCTCCGGGTGCGTGCTCGGGTAGTCGACGTCCCCGGCGGTGTACCAGGCGAAGAGCTGCTCGAAGCCGCTCTCCCCCGGCCCCGCGATATATCCGTCGAGCGACATGCTCGCGTCGGTGACCACCTTGCTCATGCTGCCTCCTGCGTCGGTCGTTGGAACGACTGTCAACAGTGCAGACCGCGCGCGGCGGCCGAATTCATCGGTGCCGATGGTCCTCGGCCGGTAGGCCGCCGCTCAGCTGACGAGGGTCAACAGCTCATCGAGGCTGAGCTTGCCGTCGCGGTTGAGGTCGGCCCGGGCGATGATCGCCAGCGCGGCCTGCTTGGCGGCCTCGTTCGAGAATCCGTACGCCTCCACCGCCGTCGTGTACTCCTCGAGGCTGATGAACCCGTCGCCGTTCGTGTCGACCTTGGCGAACACGGCTTTGGCTTCCGCAACAGTAAATCCACCCATGACCCACTCCTTCACACGTCCAACAGCCGTTTTCGGCCACCGAAGTATCGCATCCGTTCTCCCCCAACACCCCTCACACCTGCCGATACGGTCCTGTCCCTGCCCCATCCCGAATTCGATTGCACGGAACGGCACACGATGCACGATCACACTCCATGCACGCCGATCACTCCGGCCACGTCATCTACAAGGACGGATACGCCATCAAGCTCCGCCGAGAGTTCGAATGGGATGCCGGCATCGGCCCGGACGCGCGTGAACGCGACACTGCGGACAGTGCCATAGCCGCGATCCTCGAACTGACCCGGGAATTGATCGAGCCGCTCGAATTCGGGATCACGAAATCCGTGCTCTACGAACAGGACAGCTGCTGGTTCGATCGCGAGTCGCCACTCGATGAGAGCCACTGGTACCTCAAACTTCCGCTGCGCGAAGCCAGTCCGGCCTGGACCAACGCCATCGTGGTCGACGCCGCGCGGATCGACGGGGCCGCCATGCGGGCGGCGGTCGAGACACTGCTCACCACGCCGTGCGGCCTCGAACCGGGCCAGTGGCCATCGTGGACGGAGATCTATCTCTACGAAAACCTGGCGCGGGTACCCGATGATTCGCTGCCCGGGCCCGGCGGTCACCTCATAGTCGACGACCACGACAACAGGCACGACGACCTGCGTGTACCCCTTCACGAACTCCGCGACGCCGTCTGGACCGGATCACCCGGCCTCGGGCACTGGTCCCCGATTGCTGTGCGGTTGAACAGGGACCTGTTCTCGGGCAGTTTCGATGGCGTCCACTACACCTCTGTCGTTCTCACGGTCGACGTGCACTGGTCCCTGTGGTGGGAACCCGGATCCGCCGGTCGCAGAGTGCTCGATCGAGCCATGGACGCTCTGCGCCGAGCCGGTCGGCAGGAGTCCGACTGAATCTCCGAAGGCGGATCAGGTGCCCTCTTGGAAGGTGTACCAACGGTCGCGGTAGGGAAAGTAGGAGAAGTAGCCGGAGTAGCGGGGCGGGGGCGCATCGGGGAAGTAGGCCAGGCCGGGGGTGTAGATCTTCTCGGCGCGGAGGTAGAACAGGCAGCCGCCGTCTCGCTTGACCACGTGGTGGATTCGGTAGAGGCCGATCCGGGCGTCATCGGGTTTTTCGCAGGTGGCCGCTACCTGTTCGAGGGCGTTTCTGCTCAGGGACCACCCCAGGTTTTCGGGGACATCGTGGGCGAGCAACGCGATCGAGGACGCGACGGTGACGGGAGCGAGCAGGCTCGGGAGCCAGGTGCGGTAGCGGACGATCCCGATCGTCGTGGTTACCAACCACCAGAGGATCAGGATCAGCAGGACCAGCAGGGCTGTCAGATTGCCCTCGGGCGGGCCTTGCGCGGCGGTGTTCCAGAGAAAGTACAGGCATGTGGCGGCGGTTCCCACGAAGATCGCCAGCGCGTGCTGGGTCCAGCCCGGCGGGACCAGTTGGGCATCGACGCGGCGCGGGGTGCGGTTCGCACGGTCTGGCGTCACGACGTCGGCACCGCCGGAAAACCGGTGTGGCGAGCACGGATTCGCATGGCACTGCCCTCCCCGCCCCGGGTGTGGGGCGCGTTTCGATCTTGGCATGGCGAAGGGTTCGCGGGCGCCCGTCACGACATCCGCGAACCCCTGCTTCCCCTCGGAAGTGCTGCTGCCATCGACCCCCTCTCCGACGGGACGTCCGGTCGTTGAGGCTCAGTTCAGGGTCAGGATCCAGGAACCGTTGCAGCCCTTGCTGGTGTTGCGATCCTCCGAGTAGACCCAGACCCCGTCGGCGTTCGGCTCGTTGTGCACGTTCCAGGTGCCGGACGGCGAGGTGACCACGCGGCCCTTGGAGGTCAGTACCGAGACCTCGTCGGGGGCGAAGGTCCAGCGGCCGGAGTGGGTCGGGTAGTTCAGGGTGATCTCCAGGGTCCGGCCGGTGTGGTTCTGGACCACCAGGCAGGAGCCGGGGTAGCTGGGCTCGGCCGACGCGGGGGCGGCCGTGACGGCTACCGTCGCGAACGCGGCGACGGCCAGGGGGGCCGCGGCGAACGCGGCGAGCTTCGCGGTGCGGGCGGTGGTGAGTGCGGTTCGCATGGCGTTCCCCATCTGGATTTCCGGGAGTGGAAGTCTTCTTGGATGGGACGAGGGTAGGGACGGCTACCTTGCGAACGCTTATGGAAACCTTGCAGTCCGTGCGAGCGGCCCGCGCCGCACGCTCAGGCGCGGTTCGCGACCAGCGTCACCCGGTAGTCGTCGGCCGAGATCCCCCGGTCGGTGCGCCGCGCCGGAGCCAGCTTGCGCACGTCGATCCGATAGCCCTCGACCGTCACCCCGGTATTGGGGTTGAGTTGCAGTTCCTGCCGCGACTCGCCCGCACCCGCGGTCACCGTCACGACGATCGTCGCCGTTCCCGCCCAGACGCAGTCGACGTCCTCCGGGCACCGGCTGTCCCCGGTCACCTCGTCGAACCGCACGCGCAGCCGCTTCTCGTCGGCGACCGCGACGTCCCGGGGCGCGAGCGTGAACTCCGCACCGAGTGCCACGTTCTCGATACCCGGCTCACCCGGCGCCGGATCCGGGTCCCCGCACCCGGCCACCGCCAGCACCGGCACGGCCAGCATTCCCCACCACATTCGACGCACAGCGACCATGCCACCGAACTGTAGGCGCGGGATTCGATCCGGGTGATCGCAAAGGTGGTCACGCACCCCCTTTCCGATGTTTGATCTGGACTCCATTCGGTTCGAGTGAGAGGCCCGCACATGTCCGTCGAGAGATTCGCAGAGCCGGCCGCTGACGTGCGGGTGGTCAAACTCGGAGCCCACATCGGCGCGCGCGTCGACGGGGTCCGGCTCGGCGGCGGCCTCGATGCCCCGACCGTGGCCGCGATCCGCGCGGCCCTGAACGAGCACCGGGTCATCTTCTTCCGCGGCCAGGATCACCTCACCGAGGACGGGCAGTACGAGTTCGCCGAACTCCTCGGCGCCCCCACCACCCCGCACCCGACCCTGACCACGGGTGCGAAGAGCCTGGCCATCGACTCCCAGCACGGCCGCTCGAACGTCTGGCACACCGATGTCACCTTCGTGGACCGCGTGCCGCAGGCCTCGATCCTGCGCGCGGTGACCCTGCCCAGCTACGGCGGCTCCACCACGTGGGCCTCCACCGTCGCCGCCTACGAGGCCCTGCCCGAACCGCTCAAGCGGCTGGCCGAGAGCCTGCGGGCCCGGCACACGAACCGCTACGACTACGCGACCGAAGGCCGTGCCTCGGAACAGAACTCGGCCGCCTACCGCCGCGAGTTCGAATCCACCTACTTCGAGACCGAGCACCCGGTGGTCGAGGTGCACCCGGTCACCGGCGAGCGCGCCCTGCTGCTGGGCTGCTTCGTCAAGGAACTCGTCGGCCTGTCCGGCAGCGAGTCGCGCGCCCTGTTCCAGCTGTTCCAGAACCGCATCACCCGCCTCGAGAACACCACCCGCTGGGACTGGCAGCTCGGCGACGTCGCGATCTGGGACAACCGGGCCACCCAGCACTACGCCATCGACGACTACGACGGCGGCGAGCACCGCAAGCTGACCCGCATCACCCTGTCCGGTGAGATTCCGGCCGGAATCGACGGCGCGCGCAGCACGGTGATCGCGGGCGATGCCGGCTACTACTCGGACGCCGAGGCGCCGCGCGCGGCCTGAGCCAACACTCTCGAACAGACCCGGCGGAACACCGCCCGCCGGGCACAAGCCCATAACGGTCCCACCCGGATCGCACGTCACCGGCAAACGACCGGCGAATTTCGACTACTGTCTAACGGCTCGCATGTCCGGTGCAACGCAGACAGGAACCGATCCGGCCCCCGGCCGATGAGGGGAATCCCGTGCATTTGTGGAGCTACATCCGAGGCCGTGGCGAAGTCCTGACCTTTCTGACCTATCAGCACGCGTCCCTGGCCTTCCAAACCGTGCTGGTGGGCACGATCATCGCGGTGCTGGTCGCGGTCGCGGTCTATCGCCTGCCGCTGGCCTCGGCGCTGACGCTGACCTCGAGCCGGGTGGCGCTGACCATTCCCTCGCTCGCCCTGCTGGCCCTGCTGCTGGTCCCGTTCGGATTGGGGGTGGTGCCCTCGTTCATCATGCTGGCGTTCTTCGCGATGCTGCCGGTGATCGGCAACGCCATCGTGGGCCTGCGGTCGGTGCCCGAGTCGGTGGTGGAATCCGCGCGCGGCATCGGCCTCTCGCGCCGGCGCATCCTGCTGACGGTGGAGTTGCCCATCGCGTGGCCGGTCATTCTCACGGGCATCCGGGTGTCGACGCAGATGGTGGTCGGCGTCGCCGCGATCGTCGCGTACGTGCTCGGCCCGGGCCTGGGCTCGCTCATCTTCAACGGCCTGTCCCGCCTCGGCGGCGCGAACGCCCTCGAATCCGCGCTCACCGGAACCATTCTCATCGTCCTGATCGCGTTGGTGTTCGACGCGCTCCTCGTCCTCCTCGGACGTCTCACCATCCCGAAGGGTCTGGCATGACCGAGTTGACCGACCGGCCGCTTCCGGCGGAACGCAATGTGACCGGCGCGTCCATCCGACTGGACGGGGTCGTCAAACGCTATCGGGGACAGGACACACCGGCCGTGAAGCGGCTGGACCTCGAGATCGAGGCCGGTCACATCGTCGCGTTCGTCGGCCCGTCCGGCTGCGGCAAGACGACCACGCTCAAGATGATCAACCGCCTGATCGAGCCGACCGAAGGCCGGATTCTCATCGACGGGCGCGATGTCACCAAGGAGGATCCCGACCGGCTGCGGCAGTCGATCGGGTACGTCATCCAGTCCGGCGGCCTGTTCCCGCACTGGACGGTGGCCAAGAACATCGGCGCGATTCCGCGCGTGCTCGGCTGGGACAAGAAGCGGATCGCCGAGCGCACCGAATACCTGCTGGATCTGGTCGGATTGGATCCCGCGGTGTTCGCGGACCGGCTGCCCAAGGACATGTCCGGCGGCCAGCAGCAACGCGTCGGCGTGGCCCGCGCGCTGGCCGCCGACCCGCCGGTGCTGCTGATGGACGAGCCGTTCGGCGCGGTCGACCCCATCACCCGGGTTCGCCTGCAGGACAGCCTGATCGCGATCCAGCACGAGCTGGGCAAGACCATCGTCATCGTCACCCACGATTTCGAGGAAGCCACCAAACTCGGGGACAAGGTGCTCATCCTGTCCGAGGGCGGGCACGTCGAGCAGTACGCGACCCCGGAGGAGATCCTCACCGACCCGGCGACGCCGTTCGTGCAGGAATTCGTCGGCTCCGGAGCCAAACTCGCGTATCTGACGGTGTCCCGGGTGCGAGATGTGGAGTACGACAGGGTGATCACCGCCCGGATCGGCGAATCGTCGCGGGAGGTGATCGCCCGGGCCGAGGCAGCGGGGCACAGCTGGATCGTGGTGGTCGACCGGCACGGACGGCCGCGCTCGTGGCCCTCGCTCACCGAAGTCGCCACCAAACCCGAGGTGTCGGACTTCCTCGATCGCCGGCTGCCGGTGGTGGCGCGGTCCTCGACGCTCAACGACGCCCTGGACGCCATGCTCGCGACCAGTCAGGGCGCGACGCTGGTCACCGACGGGCGCGGCGCGGTGGTGGGCTCGCTCAGTATCGACTCGGTGACCGAGCTGATCCGCACCAAGCTCGCCGAGGGCCATCCCGAGATCGAGGATCTGTCGTACGAAACCTATGTCGACGGCACCGATCCCGCGCCGACCCCGGTGGTGGCGGCCGCGGACGAGCCCGGATCACTCGCGGACGCCAACCGCGCGGCCGCCGAGCCGGATCCGGTCCCCGACTCGGATGAGCGCTCATGAATCGATTGCGCCGCCTGCCGATCGACGTCTGGTTCGAGCCGATCATCATTCTCACCATCGGGATCGGCTACCTGCTGTGGTATCGGTCCACGACCTTCACCTCCACCGAGCAGGCTTCGCTGGCCTGGTCGAATCTGCAGACCACGATTCTGGCGCACATCAAGCTGACCGTGGTGGCGACGTTGATCGTGGTGGCGGTGGCGATTCCACTCGGCATCGCGCTGACGCGGCCGGGGCTCAAGCGGTTCGAGCCGATCGCGGTGAACATCGCCAATATCGGCCAGGCTGCCCCGGCGGTGGGGTTGCTGGTGCTGTTCACCTTCTGGCTCGGTACCGGATTCCGCACCGCCGTGGTCGGTTTGGTGGTGTACGCGATCCTGCCGATTCTGCAGAACACGATCGTGGGGTTGCGGCAGGTGGATCAGCGCACCATCGAGGCCGCGCGCGGTATCGGATTCTCGGGCGCGCGCACGCTGTTTCAGGTCGAGCTGCCACTGGCGGTGCCGGTGATCCTCAACGGCGTGCGCACCGCGCTGGTCATTCTGGTCGGCACGGCGACGCTGAGCACCTTCATCGGCGCGACCAGCCTCGGCACGCTCATCACCACCGGCGTCACGCTGTTCCTACCCAAACTGCTGATCTCCGGCGCGATTCTGGTCGGCCTGCTGGCGTTGATCATCGATTGGCTGGGCAGGCTGGTCGAGCTGGCCGCGACTCCGCGAGGTGTGTCATGAGGTCGGTACGGGCCGGATCGCTGGCGCTGCTGGTGGTGGCGCTGCTGGCGGGCTGCGGGTTGGTGAGTTCGTCCGGCACGTTCCACGATGCGACGCTGCCGGGTGGCGAAAAGCCCTTGGACGGAGCCGAACTCGTCGTCACCTCGAAGAGCTTCACCGAGGGCGTGCTGCTCGGCAAGATCACCGCGACCTATCTGGCCGCGGCCGGGGCCAAGGTCACCGATCTGACCGGGGCTCCCGGTTCGGCGTCCTCGCGTCAGGCCCAGCTCAACGGCGACGCGGACATCCTGTGGGAGTACACCGGCACCGGCTGGGTGAACTACCACAACGAGACCGAGATCATCGCCGACCCGCAGGAGCTGTGGCAGCGGGTGCACGACATCGAGCTGCGCGAGAACGATCTGGAGTGGCTGCCGCCCTCGAACTTCAACGACACCTACGCGTTCGCGGCCTCGGGCCCCACCGCCGAACGCCTGGGGGTGAAGTCGCTCTCGGACGTCGCCGCCCTCCCGGTGGGCGACCGCACGTTCTGCGTGGACGACGAGTTCTTCAGCCGCTCCGACGGATTCCTGCCGATGCTCGCCAAATACGGCATCCCCTACAACGAGCCGAACGGCGTCCCCGCCGCGAACGTCACCCGCATGGACGCGGGCGTGGTCTATCCCGCCACCGCCAAGAGCGCCCCCTGCAATTTCGGCATGGTCTACACCACCGACGGCCGGGTGAAGAACCTCTCGCTGACGGTCCTGGACGACGACAAGAAGTTCTTCCTCCCCTACAGCGGTACCGCGGTGGTCCGCGAGCCGGTCATTGCCGAGTACCCGGTCCTGCGAACCCTGCTCGGGACCCTCTCCGAACGCCTCACCGACCAACTGATGCAGGACCTGAACGGCCGCGTGGACATAGACGGCGAGGACCCCTCCGACGTCGCCTACGACTGGCTGAAGAGCGAAAACCTGGTCGAGTAGCCGGGCCGCGCACCCGACCGATCACACCGTCGCCTCGCGCACCGGCATCGTCGGCGACCCGCTCGAATTCCGTGCGCGGCCGGGCTGTTTCAGAACGGGCGGCTCATTTTGCTGACCAGCCAGCGGTTGTCGGGTTGTTCCTCGAGGGTGGCCAGGAACGTCACCGTCAGGACGCGGGCATCGGGGGAGTTGCCGGACGTCAGGGAATGTTCCACCGAGACCAGGGCCTCGGCGGTGCGGGCGCCGAACGAGGTCAGGCCGCAGTGGGGAGCCTCGGCGGGGTGGCTGCGGCCGCGGGTGGCGGCTATCTCGCTGCGGCGGAAGGGCGCGATCTCGCTGACCTCCTCGCGCCAGTCGCCGGTGGCCGCGGCCAGGATCCCGGCGAAGTACCTGTCGAGGTCGGTGTAGTCGTAGGTCGCGAGCAGGACCGCGAAATCGCAGGCCGCGCGTTTGGCCGCAGCGCGGCGGGCGTCGGTCTCGGCCGTTTCCGAGAGCTGCTGCCGCAGATCGGCAATCGTGCCGTCGCGGGTCTCGGCGGTGTCGTCGGCGGTGGTGTACAGCAGGAAGAACCCGCCCGCGCCCAGCACGCACAGCACCGCCAGCGCGGCCGAGACGATCGAGACGAGCACCGGGGTCCGGGACCCGGGGCGGGGATACGACGGCTGGGACGGTGACGCGTTCCCGGGCAGGGACACGGGGCTCCCCCTCTTCTCGGCTGTGCCGAGATGCTATCGGTAACTGCGTCGCTCACGGGTGCGGAGTGGCGGACGGGTGATACTGCTGCGATGACGGGCGCGGAGAAACAGGCCGGGGACGACCCGGTTCCGGCGTGGGCACGGCGTACGGCCGGAGAGTCACGGCTGTGGGCGACCGCGGCGGTGGTGGCGCTGCTGGTGCTGCAGTTCTTCCTGCCGGACCGGTTCACCCCCGGCCCCCGCTGGATCGTGCCCGCCGTGGGATTCGTGCTGCTGGCCGGACTGATCATCGCCAGCCCCATCCGCCTCGATCGCGAGGAAATCTGGTTCCGCCGTTTCAGTTTGCTGCAGATGGCCCTGCTCGGTTTCAGCATGATCTGGGCCGTGGTCGAGCTGGTGCTCGGTCTCATCGACGGTTCGGTCAGCAAGGACGCCGCCGGCCTGCTGGCCGCCGGCGCCGCGGTGTGGATGTCGAACGTGCTCGTCTTCGCGCTCTGGTACTGGGAACTCGACCGCGGCGGCCCGGCCGCGCGCGCCCATCACCGCCGGCCGTATCCCGATTTCCTGTTCGTGCAGATGCAGAACCCGGACCTGGCCGACCCGGAGTGGACTCCGGAGTTCCCGGACTACCTGTATCTGTCGTTCACCAACGCCACCGCGTTCAGCCCCACCGACGTGATGCCGATGTCCCGCTACGCGAAGGCGCTCATGGCGATGCAATCCGGAATCGCCCTGGTCACCATGAGTCTGGTCATCGCCCGCGCGGTGAACGTATTCAACTAGCCGGTGCGCCGAAACTCAGCGGTTGATCCACATGTCCAGCAGCACGAGCACCACCGCGACGGCCACCAGGACCGCGGTCAGGGTCATGGACTGCCCGATGGTCATGCAGATGCCGGCCGCCATGAACAGCGCCAGCACCGGCGCCCATACGAAGGCGTCCGGGGCGCCCAGCGCCCGCTTCTTGGCCGCCGCACCGCCCGATCGCGGCGCTCCCGCGCGCGGTGCGGGTCCGCCCGCGCGCTGTGCTCCGGCGTACTCGCCCTGACGACGTACGGAACCTCGCTCCGATGTACTCACCTGCGCGACATTACAATTCGTTCGCCGCGGGCGCGCGCCGGGGGCCGGATTGCCCGGCAAACCCGCAGCGTATCGCGGTGCGGGCCACCGCGCGGCCGGGCACCGGCGGGCGATGCCCGCCCACCGAGCGGGCCGAGCCGGTCAGCGCGCCACCGGCCGCTGTGCCGGGCGCGCGGGTAGCTCGCAGCAGCCGACCACGCACGGCACGCCGTTCACGGTGCAGCCCAAACCCGGCATGGCGCTGAGCCGTTCGGGCGCGGCGCCCTCGCGATACTCCTGCACCAGATCCGCGACCATCCGGGCGAACCGCGGACCCGGTCCCGGCGTGGCCGCGCGCGCGAAGGCCATACCGAGTTCGGCCGCACGCTCTTTCGCCTCGTTGTCCAGATCCCAGATCACTTCGAGGTGATCCGAGACGAACCCGACCGGGCAGATCACCACCGCGTCCACGCCCCGCTCCCCCAGCGCGTCGAGGTGATCGACGATGTCGGGCTCGAGCCACGGCACCTGTGGCGGCCCCGACCGCGACTGCCACACCACGTCGTAGTCGTCGAACCCCGTTGCCGCGGCGCACAATCGCGCGGATTCGGCGACCTGACGGCTGTAGAGCGCCCGCTCCCCGGGCGGGCCGGAGGCGTCATCGGCCGAGACCGGGATCGAATGCGCGGTGAACACCAGCCGCGCCCCCGCCCGCCGGTCGGCCGGCAGCGACTCCACGGCCGCGCGGATACCGTCCGCGAACGCCTCGATCAGCAGCGGATGGTCGTAGTACTGCCGCAATTTCACCAGTTCCGGGGCATCGGCGACCGCGGCGCGCGCCCGCACGATGTCCTCGTGATACTGGCGGCAGCCCGAGTACCCGCCCCACGCGGAGGTGGGAAACACCAGCGCCGAGCCGATTCCGTCGGCGCGCATCCGCTCCACGGTCTCCTCGACCATGGGATGCCAGTTGCGATTGCCGAAGTACACCGGCAGATCGATTCCGCGCGAAGCGAATTCGGCTTCGATCGCCTTGATGATGTCCAGGTTCAGCGCGTTGATGGGCGACACCCCGCCGAAGTGCAGATAGTGCTGCGCGACCTCGGCGAGGCGTTCGGGTGGCACGCCCCGGCCCCGAGTGACGTTCTCCAGGAAGGGCATCACGTCTTCGGGGCGCT
Source organism: Nocardia sp. NPDC005978 (assembly GCF_040614455.1). Classification (NCBI taxonomy): domain Bacteria; kingdom Bacillati; phylum Actinomycetota; class Actinomycetes; order Mycobacteriales; family Nocardiaceae; genus Nocardia; species Nocardia sp. NPDC005978. The sequence continues at coordinate 1,986 of NZ_JBEXUS010000123.1, read as the reverse complement.
CCGGGCCGCCGAAGGACAGCAGTAGCAGTGCCTCGACGGCCACGGGTGTCGGTCTCCTTCAGCTCTAGTTGGTGAAGCCGTTTTCCGGGAACCAGGTGTTGTGGCTGGCGCCGCCGTCGACGTAGATGATCGAGCCGGTGGTGCCGGGCAGCCAGTCCGAGAGCAGGGTGACCACGGACTTGGCCACGACCGTCGGGTCGTCGACGTCCCAGCCGATGGGCGAGGCGCCGTCCCAGTAGGTGTTGAGCATGTTCAGCTGCTTGGCATCGTCGGTGGCGGTGCCGGCGATGGCCTTGGCGGCCAGGGTCTTGATGGGGCCCGCGGCGATGAGGTTGGAGCGAATGCGCTTGGCCTCGCCCACTTCCCGCGCCACGTAGCGGTTGACCGACTCGAGCGCGGCCTTGGCCACACCCATCCAGTTGTAGAACGGCATGGCGGTGCGCGGATCGAAGTCCATGCCCACGATCGAGCCGCCCTCGTTCATGGCGGGCAGCACGGCGCGGGCCAGGGAGGCGTAGCTCCAGGCCGAGATCTCGAAGGCCTTGGCGGCATCCGGGCCGGGCGCGTCCAGGAACGGCTTGGCCTCGGGGCCCATGAGGGTACGCGGGGCGAAGGCGATGGAGTGCAGCACGCCGTCCACGCCCTCGGGCGCGAGCTCGCGAACCTTGTCGGCCAGCTCGCCCAGGTTCTCCTCGCTGGTGATGTCGAGGGGAATGGCCGGGGGCACCTCCTGCGGCAGGCGCTTGGCGATCCGGTCGATCAGCCGCAGCCGCTCCGGAATACCGGTGATGATCACCTTGGCGCCCTGCTCCTGCGCGACCGCGGCCGCGTGGAAGGCGATGGAGGAATCGGTGATGATCCCGGTGATGAGTACTGTCTTGCCTTCGAGCAATCCACCCATGGGTTGGTCGGTTCTCCTCGTTTGAAGTGCGTGGTCGGGAATTCGGAGCGCAGAGCTAGCCGAGCGAGATGCTCAGTGGCCCATGCCCATTCCGCCGTCGACGGGAATGATCGCGCCGGAGATGTAGGAGGCGTCGTCCGAGGCCAGGAAGCTGATCACGCCGGCGACGTCCTCGGCCTGGCCGATGCGGCCGGCCGGAATGAACTCGAGCGCCTTCTCGCGCATCTCCGGGGTCATGTCCTCGCGGGTCATGTCGGTGTCGATCAAGCCCGGGGCCACCACGTTCGCGGTGATGTTGCGCTTGCCGACCTCGCGGGTGATGGCGCGGGCCATGCCGACCAGGCCGGACTTGGCGGCGGCGTAGTTGACCTGGCCGGGCGCGCCGATCTGGCCGACGACCGAGCCGAGGAAGATCACGCGACCCCAGCGGCCCTTGAGCATATTGCGGTTGGCGCGCTGGGCCACTCGCCACGCACCGGTCAGGTTGGCGTCGATGACGTTGGTGAACGCCTCTTCGCTCATCCGCATGAACAGGGTGTTCTCCACGATGCCCGCGTTGGCCACGACGACCTCGACGGGACCCTGCTTCGCCTCGACCTCGGCGAAGGCCGCGTCGACCGAAGCCGCGTCGGTCACATCGCATTTGACCGCGAGCAGACCTTCGGGCGCGCCCGAGCCGCGATGGGTGACGGCGACCTTGTGCCCGTCGGCGAGAAGGCGCTGGGCAACCGCGAGACCGATTCCGCGATTGCCGCCCGTAACCAGTACCGACCTGGATGTGTTCGACATGCCGTAGAACTTATCGGGTGCCGTTCCCTTTGCCTACATTGGGGCGAGGAATTCCTCTCCCCCGGCGCGGGCCGCGACACCCTACCTCGAGCGAGGCGAACCCCAGGTCAGCGACATGATCTCGCATTTCTGAAACAGATGCTATTCAAACCGCTAGGATGCCTCGATTGTCTTGAATACCCGCTTGTGAATGATCATGAGAATCCGCGCGATCGACCGTGAATACGACGAGCGTTAGGGATCCACATCATGAGCACCCAACAGCTGTCCCGCGAGGCCGCGCCCGCTACCGAACG
>NZ_JBEXUS010000122.1:0-22888 GCF_040614455.1 Nocardia sp. NPDC005978 | reverse complement strand
CCAGGGTTCGCCGCCGGCCGCCGCGCTCAGCGCCGAGTATCGCTGTCGCGGAGCAGGGTGTTCATGATCGCGCCGATCTCCTTCGCGCCCCGCGGATTCATCATTCCGGTGTGCCACTCGTCGATCGGGATCTCGTGGATGGTCCCCGAGATGTGCCCGTCCCAGGTGTCCGCGATCTGATCGCGGTAGGACTCGCGCGTGGCGACGAACAGGACGGCGTCTCCGTCGTAGTGCGGCGGCGTGTGCGGGACCGGGGTGGTGAAGCATTCGGTCACGCGTTCCACCTGCTGCGCGGTCAGGATGCCTTCGCTGCTGAGCCGCTCGGCGATGAGCGGCAGCACCTCGTGCGGATCGTCGATCTGCTGATCGTCGGGCAGCGCGAGGAATTCGCGCCACCCGCGCAGGAACTCGGCGAGCTCCACCTGATCCCGCTCGCTGTCCGGTACCGGCGGCTCCGGGAGATTCTCCGCCACGCCCGCGTCCACGAGGGCGAGCAGACCCACCGAATGGCCCGATTCCTGCAGCCGCGCCGCCATGGCGTGCGCGATCTTCCCGCCGAGCGACCAGCCGAGCAGGTGATAGGTGGTGTCGGGGAAGGCCCGCAGGATCTCCTCGACGTACCGCTCGGCGTACGCGTCCACCGATTCGAGCCGGGGCCCGTTCTCGACGATGTACGGATCCTGCAGTGCGTAGATCGGCCGATCCGGATCCAGGTGTCCCGCGAGCGCGCCGTACACCCAGGACAGGCCGCCGCCGGGATGCACGCAGAACAGCGGGGTCTTGTGCCCGCCCGACCGCAGCGGTGACAGCACACCGAGCGAAATGCCCATCTCCGATTGCGGCGCAGCCAGATACCGGGCCAGCGAGGCCGGGGTCGAATCGGCGAACAGCAATCGGTAGGGCACCGCGGTGCCGGTGCGCGCCCGCAGCTGCGACGTCAGGCGCATGGCGACCACCGATGTTCCGCCCAGGGTGAAGAAGTCGTCGTCCACGCCCACCCGCTCGACCTCGAGGATCTCGGAGAAGACCTCGACCACGATCTGCTCGAGCGGCGTCGACGGCGCACGGTACGGCGTCACCACCCACTCCGGCGCGGGCAGCGCCCGCCGGTCCACCTTGCCGTTCACGGTCAGCGGCAGCGTGTCGAGCACGGTGACGGTGTCGGGCACCATGAACGACGGCAGTCGGTGCGCCACCGCTTGGCGGATCGCCGCCGGCTCCGCGGTGCGGCCCGGTGCGGCGGTGACGTAGGCCGCCAGGCGCACGCCGCCGGTCTCGCTGCCGCCGGGCGTGTGCACGGTGACCACCGACTGGCGCACGGCGTCCAAATCCGCCAGCGCCGTTTCGATTTCGCCGAGTTCGAGCCGCTGGCCGCGGATCTTGACCTGGAAGTCGGCGCGGCCCGCGAACATCAGCACCGCGTCTCCGTCCGCGTCGCACGCCCACCGCACCAGGTCCCCGGTGCGGTACATGCGCGACCCGGCCGGTCCGAAGGGATCGGCCACGAAGGACGTCGAGGTCCGGCCCGCCCGGTCGATGTATCCCCGGGCCAGGCTCGGGCCCGCCACGTACAGCTCCCCGACCGCGCCCGGCGGCACCGGCCGCAGCGCCGAGTCCAGCACCGTGAGCCGGGCGTCCGGAATCGGCCCGCCCAGCGACACCGGCACCCCGGTCCGCAGCGGCAGGCCCGCGATCCACATCGAGCACTCGCTGGGACCGAACACGTTGTGCACCCGGCGAATACCGGCGGCGTCGGTGCCCGACCAGCGCCGCACCAGTTCCGGCGGGCACGCCTCGCCGCCGCACAGGAGCTCGCGGAAGTCGTCGAGCCCGGTGGGATCGACCGACATCGCCACGGCCGGGGAGAGGAAGGCGTGCGTGATGCGCTCGGCGCGCAGCAGTTCGGCCAGCGGTTCCGCGGCGAAGACGTCGTCCGGCGCGACCACCAGCACCGCGCCCACCGGTATCGCGACCAGCAGCTCGATGATGGCGGCGTCGAAAGTGCGTGCGGTCCCGGCCAATACGCGGGAGTCCGCGTCCGGCTCGTACCGTTCGAGCTGAATGGCCATGACGGCCGCGAGCCCGGTGTGGGTGACCGCGACGCCCTTGGGCTTGCCGGTCGACCCGGAGGTGTAGATGACGTAGGCGGTGTTGTCCGGCCGTACTGCTCCGCCCCGGTCCGCATCGCTGACCGCGACATCGCCGTACCCGCTGAGATCGAGCGCGTCCAGATCGATCACCCGGACGTCCTCGCCCACCCAGTCGGCCGGATTCGTGCCGGCGGCACCGCCCGCCCGCGAACGGATTTCGGTGCTGGTGAGCATGACGGTCGCCGTGCAGTCGGCCAGGATGAACCGATTGCGCTCGGCGGGATGGGCGGGATCCATCGACACGAACGCCGCGCCGGTCCGGGCCACGGCCCACACCGCCCGCACCCATTCGGCCGATCGCGGAATTGCCACCGCGACAATCGACTCGGGCCCCACGCCCGCCTCGATCAGCATGCGCGCACACTGATTCGACCACCGATCCAGCTCCCGGTAGGTCCACTCGCCGCCGGCGTCGGCCAGCGCGATCCGGTCCGGGTGCTCGACGGCCGCGCGATCCAGAATCTCGGCGAGCGTGCTGCGCTCGGGACCGCGCGGTCCACCTCCCCACCGCGACAACAGTTCCCGCTCGGCCGGATCGAGCACCTCGATGTCCCGCAGCCCCACCTCGGGGTCCGCGGCCACCGCGGCGATGACGTCGTGCAGGCGACGGGTCAGCGCGAGGATGGTCGGCCGGTCGAACAGATCGAGCGCGTAGCTCACCCCGACCAGCAGACCGCCGTCGTTGCCCGGGTCGTCGGACACGGTGACGGTGAGGTCGAATCGCTCGACCCCGCTGCCGAGATCGATGGGCGTGCACCGGATTCCCGGCAGCAGATCGTCCGCCGGATCCAGATCCAGGTTCTGGAACGCCAGCATCACCTGGAACAGCGGGTGATGCGCCTGGGTGCGCGGCGGATCCACGGCCTCCACCACCCGCTCGAACGGGATGTCGGCGTGGGCGAAGGCCGCCAGATCGACCCGGCGGCATTCGTCGAGCAGGTCGCCGAACGAGCCGGCCTCATCGATCCGGGTGCGCAGGACCAGCGTGTTGACGAACATGCCGATGAGCCCGTCCAGCGCCGCGTCGCCGCGGCCCGCGACGGGTGTGCCCACCGCGATGTCGCCGCCGCCCGAGACCCGGGCCAGCACGATCGCCAGCGCGGCGTGCATGACCATGAACACCGTCGCGCGGTGTGCGCGCGCGATCTCGTGCAGACTCGCGGCGGTGGTCGCGTCCACCGCGAACGAGTAGGTGTCCCCGCGGTGGGTGGCCACCGCGGGCCGGGTTCGGTCGGCGGGCAGCTCGATGCGATCGGGCAACCCGGCGAGCTGTTCGGTCCAGTACGCGACCTGACGGGCCGACACGCTCGCCCGATCGGACTCGGACCCGAGGACCTCGCGCTGCCACAGCGTGTAGTCGGCGTACTGCACCGGCAACGGCGCTGCCCATTCCGGAGCCCGTCCGGCCCGGCGCGCGTCGTACGCCAGTGCCAGGTCCTGTGCCAGCGGCGCGAGCGACCAGCCGTCGGCCGCGATGTGGTGCATCACCAGCACCAGGACGTGCTCACCGGAACCGCTGTCCAGCAACGTGACCCGCAGCGGCGGTGCGGTCGTGAGCTCGAAGCCGCGCCGCACCAGCGGCACCAGCTCGCGGTCGAGATCGCCCGGCTCGACCCGGCGCTGTTCGATGATCGTCACCGATTCGGCCGCCGGAATGATCCGCTGGTAGGGATTGCCGTCCCGGTCCGGGAACACCGTGCGCAGGGTTTCGTGGCGCGCCACCACATCCCCGATGGCGGCGGTCATCGCGGCGACGTCCAGCTCGCCGGTCAGGCGCAGCACGAGCGGGATGTTGTAGGCCGGTGAGTCCGGTTCGAGGCGGTTGATGAACCACATTCGCCACTGCGCGAACGACAACGGCGGGTATTCGGGCCGTTCGCGCACCACGAGCGCGGACCGGCCCGGCGCGACGCCGGTCGACCGGTCGGCGAGCAGGCTGCCCAGCCGGGCCGCGGTGGGCGCGTCGAACACGTCGCGCACGCTCACCTCGACCCCCGCCGCCGCGGCCACCCGGGCCGCGACGCGGGTCGCGGACAGCGAATGCCCGCCGAGATCGAAGAAGTCGTCGTCCGCACCGACCCGGTCCACCTCCAGAATCTCGGTGAAGGCCGCGACCACGATGTCCTCGAACGGCGTCGCGGGCGCCCGATAGGTGACGGTGACCCACTCGGGGGCGGGCAGCGCGCGCCGGTCCACCTTGCCGCTCGAGGTGAGCGGCAGGGCGTCCAGCACGATGACGATGCCCGGAACCATGAACGAGGGCAGCCGCTGCGCCACCTCCTGCCGGACGGCGTCCGGATCGGGGAACTGCCCGGGGGCCGGTGTGACGTAGGCGGCCAATCGCACCGCGCCGCCGGGGTCTTCGCCCGCGGTGTGCGGGACGACCACCGCGGCGCCGACCTCGGCGAGCCGGGCCAGCGCGGTTTCGATCTCGCCGAGTTCGAGGCGCTGGGCCCGGATCTTGATCTGCCGGTCGGCGCGCCCGGCGAACATCAGCGCGTGCGTGTCGCCGGAGGGCACCCACCGCACCAGATCTCCGGTGCGGTACATCCGCGCGCCGTCCGTTCCGTCGGGATCGGCGACGAAGGACCCGGCGGTCAGCCCCGCCTGGCCGAGGTAGCCGCGCGCGACGCCCGGTCCGGCGATGTACAGCTCGCCGACCACGCCCAGGGGCACCGGGCGCAGCCACGCGTCCAGCACCGTGAGCCGCAGGCCCGGAATCGGCCCGCCCAGCGATACCTGCTCGCCCGCGAGCAATTCCGCGACGGCGGCCCAGATCGTGGTCTCACTCGGCCCGTACAGGTTGAACAGCCGGCGGACGCCCGCGCTGTCGCTGCGGGACCACTGGCGCACCAGCGTCTGCGGGCACGCTTCACCGGCCACCATGAGCACGCGCAACGTGTCCAGCCGCCGGGCGTCCAGGGTGGCGGCCACCGCGGGCGTCAGACAGGCGTGGGTGACCCCTTCGGCTTCGATCAACTCCGTCAGGTCGGGGCCAGCGAAGGTCTCGCCGGGGGCGACGATCAGGGCCGATCCGGCGGTGACCACCGACAGCATCTCGAACACCGCGGCATCGAAAGTACGTGCGGCTACGGCCAATACCCGCGCGTCCACGCCCAACTCGAAGCGGCGGCGCTGTTCGGTCGTGACCGCCGCCAGTCCGGCGTTGGTGACCGCGACGCCCTTCGGCGTGCCGGTGGTGCCCGAGGTGTACACCAGGTACGCGGTGTTGCCCGGCCGGACGCTTGCGCTCCGGTCGGCGTCGGTCACCGGCACATCGCTGAACTCCAGCAGGTCCACCAGATCCGGGTCGATGAACCCGATGCCGTCGTCGTGCCATTCGGCCGGTCCGGATTTCTGTGCGCCGGTTGGTGTTCCGGTATGGGCGAGAACCACTGCCGCGTCCACGTCGGTGAGTACGAACCGGTTCCGCTCGTGCAACTGGGCCGGATCGATCGAGACGAAGGCGGCCCCGGTCTTGGCCACCGCCCACACCGCCCGCACCCACGCCGCCGAGCGCGGCAGCGCGATGGCCACGACCCGCTCCGGGCCCGCCCCGCGCTCGATGAGCAGGCGCGCGCACCGATTCGACCAGCGATCGAGTTCCCCGTACGTCAGACGATGCCCGGCGTCGGCGACCGCGAGGTGCTCCGGGAACCGCGCGGCGGCCCGGGCGAGCATCTCGTTCAGTGTGATCGGATCGGGTGCGGAGCCCGCATCGCCCCACTGCCGCACCGACTTCCGTTCGGCGGCGTCGAGCGGGTCGAGTTCGTGCAGGGCCGTCGCGGGGTCGCCCGCCGCCGCGATCAGGATGCGTTCGAACCGGCGTGCGAGCGCCGCAACGGTCGCCCGGTCGAACAGGTCCGTGGCGTAGCCGATGGTGACCGGGATGTCGCCCCGGGCGTCCGGTATGTCGGCGACGGTGATGGACAGGTCGAACCGTTCGACGGTGACGCCGAGACTCATCGGCGCGACCCGCAGCCCGGGCAGCTGTGCGGCCGCCGGATCCAGATCCAGGTTCTGGAAGGCCAGCATCACCTGGAACAGCGGGTGGTGCGCCTGCGTGCGGGGCAGGTCGATGGCCTCCACCACCTGCTCGAACGGAATGTCCGCGTGTGCGAAGGCATCGAGATCGACCCGCCGGACCTGACCGAGCAGATCCGCGAACGACCCGGCCTCGTCGACGCGCGTGCGCAACACGAGCGTATTGACGAACATGCCGACGAGATCGTCCAGCGCGGCCGCGCCGCGGCCCGCGATCGGGGTGCCGATCGCGATGTCGGACGCGCCGGACAGCCGGGACAGCAGCAGCGCCACCGCGGCGTGCACGACCATGAAGACCGTCACCCCGTTCGCCTCGGCCATCGTGCCCAGGCGCGCGAACAATCCGGCGTCCAGCGCGAAGGCGTGGCTGTGACCGGCGTGCGAGGGGACCATCGGCCGCGGCCGATCGGCGGGCAATTCCAGTCGATCCGGCAGCCCGGCCAAATGCGCTGTCCAGTAGGCGAGTTGAGCGGCCGCCCGCGACTGCGGATCGTCCTGCGCACCCAGCGTCGCGCGCTGCCACAGCGTGTAGTCGGCGTACTGGACCGGCAGCGGAACCCAGCGCGGGGACCGTCCCGAGCGCCGCGCGGCGTACGCGGTGGACAGGTCGCGGGCCAGCGGTGCGATCGACCAGCCGTCCGCGGCGATGTGATGGATCACCAGCGCGAGCACGTGATCGCCGGAATCGCTGTCCAGCAGCGTGACTCGTATCGGCAGCTCCGCGGACAGGTCGAAGCCGTACCGGATCGCCACCGCGACAGCGGCTTCGAGCCCGTCGGGCGTGACCGTCTGCTCGATGACCGGGAGCACGGCCTGCTCGGCGGGCAGCACCCGCTGATACGGCGTGCCGTCCGCGTCGGGGAACATCGTGCGCAGGCTCTCGTGCCTGCCCACCACGTCGGCGAGCGCGGCGATCAGCGCCTCGGTGTCGAGGTCGCCGGTCAACCGCAGCACCAGCGGAATCGTGTACGCCCCCGCGGCGCCCTGGAATCGGTTGATGAACCACATGCGCAGCTGGGCGAAGGACAGCGGCACCCGGTCGGGACGCTCCCCGGCGATCAGCTCGGGTCCCGCCGCGGCATCCGGTGTCGCGTCCAGCACCCGCGCCAGCAGCACGGGGGTCGGCGACTCGAACACATCGCGCACCCCGATCCGGGCGCCCGAGGTCACGGCGAGCCGGGCGGTCACGCGCATCGCCGAGAGAGAATGCCCGCCCAGGGCGAAGAAATCGTCGTCCACACCGACCCGGTCGAGCCCGAGCACCTCGGCGAACGCCTCGGCCACCGTGCGCTCGGCCGGGGTCGACGGCTCGCGATAGGCGCGGCCCGACTGCTCCGGTTCGGGCAGCGCGGCGCGATCCACCTTGCCGCTGACCGTGAGCGGGAACTCGGGCAGCACGGTGCACATATCGGGCACCATGTGCGCGGGCAGCCTGTGCCGCGCGCCGGCCAGGACCCCTTCCGGTTCGAGGTCGTCGCCCACGAGATAGGCGATGAGCCGACCGGATCGGGCGTGCTGCACCACGATCACGCTCTGCACCCCGGGTTGCTCGCCGAGCACCGCCTCGATCTCGCCGAGTTCGACGCGCTGCCCGCGCACCTTGACCTGGAAGTCGTTGCGGCCCGCGAACTCCAGGGTGCCGCTCGTGTTCCAGTACGCCAGGTCGCCGGTCCGGTAGAGCCGGGAACCGTCGCGGCCGAAGGGATCGGCGACGAAGGCCGCTGCGGTCTGCCCCGGCCGGTTCGAGTAGCCGCGGGCCTGCTGGATGCCGCCCAGATACAGCTCGCCCCGGACGCCGACCGGCACCGGACGCAGCAGCGCGTCCAGGACCACCGCTTCGATGCCGCGGATCGGACCGCCGAGGGTCACCGGCGCGTCCGGCGCCATCGGCTCGCTCAGCAGGGTGACGATGACCGTCTCGGTGGGTCCGTACGCGATGTACAGGTTCCGGTTCGGCGCCCACGCGGCCACCAGCTCCGCGGGCACGCGTTCGCCGCCGGTGACCAGCACCCGCAGGGTGTCCAGCCCGGCCGGGGACATGGTCGACAGCACGCTGGTGGTGACGAAGGCGTGCGTGACCCGTTGCCGCCGAATGAGATCGGTGAGCCCGGGCCCGCCGAACACGTCCTGCGGTGACACCACCAGCGTGGCGCCGTGCGGATGCGCCATGAGCAGTTCCATCATCACCGCGTCGAAGCCCGTCGCAGAGACGGCCAGCACCCGGGCGTCCGGGTCCAGCGCGTATCGCTCGCGCTGCTCGGCGGCGAAGTTCGCCAGACCGTCGTGGCTGACCACCACGCCCTTGGGTGTCCCGGTGGAGCCGGAGGTGTAGACGACGTAGGCGATGTTGGCCGTGCGGAGTGGCCGCGTCCGGACGGTGTCGTCCACCGGGTCCGCGGCGAACTCCGCGAGCCGAGCGGGCAGTTCCGGGTCGTCGAGCATCACCCGGTCGATGGTGTCCGGCACGGTGGCGACCGTCTCGTTCACCGAAAGCACCAGGCGCACATCGGAATCGGCGATCATTCCGACGACGCGTTCCAGCGGGTGCCGCGGGTCGATCGGCACGAAGGCCGCACCGGTCTTGGTCACCGCCCACAGCCCGACGAGGAACTCGGTGCTGCGCGGCAGCGCCAGGGCGACCGCGGTGCCCGGTCCGGCGCCGCGGTCGATCAGCAAGCGCGCCAGCCGGTTCGACCGGGCATCGAGCTCACCGAAGCTCATCGTCCCGGTGCCGGCCACGATCGCGGGGGCGGCCGGGTCGATGGCCGCGCCCGCGGCGAGCAGTTCCGCCAGCGTGCGCGCCCGCTGCGCCGGGAGACCGCGAACCGGTGCGAGCCGGTCGCGTTCGGCGGGGGAGAGCAGATCGATGGACTCGGCAGTGCCCGGGACGTCGGCGGTGAGTGCGGTCAATGCGCGCACCAGCCGGTCCGCCACGGTCCGCACCCACTCGGGCTCGAAGGTGTCGGGCCGGTACTGCAGCAGCGCCCGGAACGGCTGGCCCTTGATCACCACCAGGGCCAGCGGATAGTGCGCGGCGTCGTTCGAGCGCAGTTCCTCGACGCGCATGTCGTCGATCGCCGCGGCCTGGGCCGCGAGCGCGGCCTCGTCCACGGGATAGGACTCGAAGACCAGCACGGTATCGAAGAGCACCGAAACATCCAGTGCGGCATGGATATCGGACAGTCCGATGTGGTGATGGTCCAGCAGGGCCGACTGCTCCGCCTGCACGCGGTTCAGCAGCGCGGCGACGGGCTCGCCGGTCCGCGGCCGGATCCGCACCGGAATGGTGTTGATGAACAGGCCCACCGCGGCTTCGATTCCGGGCAGCTCCGCGGGCCGCCCGGACACCGTCGCGCCGAACACGACGTCGTCGCGCCCGGCCAGATAGCCCACCACGATGGCCCAGGCCACCTGGAACAGGGTGTTCACGGTGACCCCGGCCGACACCGCCGCGGCGATCACCCGGTCGGAGAGTTCGTGATCGAGATCCACCGTGACCGAACCCATTCGCTCGGACTGGGCGGGCGCGTCGGTGTGCGGTGCGAGCAGTGTCGCGTCGGCGCCTTCGAGCGTCTCTCGCCACACCCGCACCGAGTTCGCCTGATTCTGGCGGGCGAGCCAGTCGAGATAGGACCGGTAGGAGCCCGCTGACTCGCCGCCGCCGGACCCGTCGGGTTCCGCGTATCCCGCGAGCAGGGTGCGCAGCAGGGTTGGCATGGACCAGCCGTCGAAGAGTACGTGGTGGTACGAGAGCAGCAGCGTGTACCGGTTCGGTGCCACCGTGACCAGGGTGTAGCGCATCAGTGGCGCGGTCTCGGTGTCGAACGGCTCGGCCCGGTCCCGTTCCATCACGTCCGAGAGGGAGGATTCGGACTCTGCCCGCAGGTCGATCTCGCGCCACGGCGCGGTCACCTCGTCGGCGACGATCTGCACGCCCTCACCCGCCTCGGTGGCATTGAAGGCCACGCGCAGATTCGAGTACCGCTCGAGCAGACCGTCGGCCGCGCGGCGCAGGCGTGCGGCGTCCACCCTGCCGGACAGGCCGATCGCGAGCTGGACCGCGTACACGTCCACCGTCGCCGCTGCCAGGCGGGCGTGGAACAGCAGCCCGGACTGCAGCGGTGAGAGCGGCCAGACCTCGGCCAGCGCCGGGTAGCGCGCCTCCCAGGCCGTGATGTCGGCCTGGGTGGCCCGCACGAGCGGGAAGTCGCTGGGGGTGTGCCCACCGGCGTGCGGGTTTCGCAGCCGGGCGACGACCGCGTCCAGCGCGCCGACCCACAGCCCGGCCAGTTCGTCGACCTCGGCCTCGTCGAGCAGGCCGGAGAGGTAGCCGAACGTGGCCGAGAGACTGCCGTCGGTGACGGCCGCGGTGACGTCGACAACGGCGGTCGCCAGCACGTGCAGATCGTGATCGGCGATCGGCGCGCCGAGTTCGTCGGTGACGCCGAAGTCGGAAGCGCCCGTGCCGCCCGATGTTCCGCGCGGGGAGAGCTGGCCGAGGTAGTTGAAGGCGACCTGTGCGGGCGGTGCGGCGGGCAGTGTCGGTGCCGTCTCGGGGTTGAGATAGCGCAGCAGCCCGTAGCCGATGCCGTGGTCCGGAATCGAGCGCAGGTGTTCCTTGGTGCTCTTGACCACCGCGTCGATCGCCGGGCCGCCGGCGTAGGCGTCATCGAGATCGATTCCGGCCAAGGGGATCCGGACCGGATACATCGTGGTGAACCAGCCGGCCGTCGCGGTCAGGTCCGCGCCGGGCACGGCCTGTTCCTCGCGGCCGTGCCCTTCGAGCCGGAGCAGAGTCGAGGACTCGTGGACACCGCGATCGGCCCGCCAGCGCAGGACCGCCACCGCCAGCGCGGCGACCAGCGCGTCCTGGACTTCGCCGTGGAACGCCGCGGGCACCCGGGTCAGCAGGGCCTCGGTGGTCTCCGGCGACACCCGCACCCGCCGCACCCGAATCGTGCTCGCGCCGTCGCGGGCGGGATCCGCCGCGCGCGAGCCGAGCGCGGAGTCGGGTCCGTCGGTGATGCGCTGCCACAGCGGCAGTTCCGCCGTGCGGTGCGGTGCGAGGGCGGCCTCGGCCAGGCCGTGCGCCCAGCGCCGCATGGAGGTGCCCACCGGCGGCAGCGCCACGGCGCCGTCGGCGCGATACCGCTGCCAGGCCGCGGCGAGATCGGGCAGCAGGATCCGCCACGAGACGCCGTCGACCACCAGGTGGTGCGCGACGACGACGAGCTGACCGCCCCGGCCGGTATCGGCCGGGGAGAACCAGAGCACCTGCAGCACCGCGCCTTCGGCCGGGTCGAGCCGGTTCAGCGCGGCATCGACCTCCGCCGCGACGAGCCGTTCGCGTTCGGTCGCGTCGAGATCGGGGGACAGCGGGATCGCGTGCACCAGTGCGTCGGCCTCGATCGCCTCGCTCGGGCGGGCCTCGAGCCGCCAATCCCGGCCGTCGTGCCACAGCCGGGACCGCAGCATGTCGTGCCGGTCGAGCAGCGCGCGCACGATCGCGGTCAGTCCGGTCCGATCCATGTCGGCCGGGGCGGTCAGCACCAGGGTCTGGTTCAACCGCCCGAACCCGCCCTGATCGACCATCCACCGGACGATCGGCGTCAGCGGCATCTCGCCGACTCCGCCGCCGGGCAGTTCCGTGAGAATCGTTGCGGGCTCGACCGATTCGGCCACGCTGGCCAGTGCAGCCACCGTCCGGGCCTCGAACACCTGGCGCGGAGTGAACATGACGCCGCGTTCCTTGGCCCGGGCGACCAGCTGAATCGAGACGATGCTGTCGCCGCCCAGGGCGAAGAAGTCGTCGTCGGCTCCCACACGGTCGAGTCCGAGCACCTGGGCGAAGGCCGCGGCCACGGTCTCCTCGGCCGGGCCGGCGGGCGCGCGGTACGCCGTGGTCGTCCACTCCGGCTCCGGCAGGGCCCGCAGGTCCACCTTCCCGGTCGCGGTCAGCGGCAATTCGTCCAGGACCGTGACGGTGTCGGGAACCATGTACGAGGGCAGCCGCCGTGCGGCGGCGTGCCGGATGGCGGCCGGGTCGGGCTCCCGGCCGGGAGCCGCGGTGAGGTAGGCGGCCAGCCGCACGGCATCGCCCTGGGTGACCTGGGTGACCACCGCGCGCTGCACGTCGCCGAGTTCGGTGAGCACCGCCGCGATCTCGCCGAGTTCGAGGCGCTGGCCGCGAATCTTGATCTGGGTGTCGGCGCGGCCGACCACCACCAGGGCGCCGCCGCCGTCATCCGCGGGCTGCCAGCGCACCAGATCACCGGTGCGGTACATGCGGGAACCGGCGGGACCGGACGGATCGGCCACGAAGGCCGCCGCCGTCACCCCGGCGCGGTTCAGGTAACCCCGCGCCACCCCCGGCCCGCTGACGTACAGCTCGCCGACCACGCCCGGCGGCACCTCGGTCAGCCAGGCGTCCCGGACCGACGAGCGAATGCCGGGAATCGGGGTTCCGATCGATACCGGCTCGCCGGCAACCGATTCCGTGCCGGTGACCCAGATCGTCGCCTCGCTGGGGCCGTACAGGTTGTGCACGGCGCGCAGGCCCGCCGCGTCACTGCCGGACCACTTGCGCACCAGGTCCGGCGGGCACGCCTCACCGGCGAGCACCAGCACCCGCAGCTCGTCGAGCCGATCCGGGTCGAGGGTGGCCCCGACCGCGGGAGTCAAGCATGCGTGCGTCACCCGCTCGGTGCGCATGAGCTCGGTCAGCGGTGCGCCGGCGAAGATCTCGGCCGGCGCCACGACCAGTGTCGCGCCGACCGGCACGGCGAGCAGCAGTTCGAAGATCGCCGCGTCGAAAGTGCGCGCGGCGACCGTCAATACGCGGGCGTCGGCGGTCGTGGCGAGCTCGTGACGCTGTGCCGTGGTGATCGCGGTGAGGCCCGCGTGGGTGACCGTCACTCCCTTCGGGATGCCCGTCGAGCCCGAGGTATAGACGATGTAGGCCGTGGTGTCCGCGCGCACCGGGCCGAGTCGGTCGGCATCGGTGAGCGGAGCGGAATCCCGTGCGGCCGGATCGAACTCGGCCAGATCCAGGACGGCCGTCCCCGGGGTGTCCCAGGCCGCGGCCGTATCGGCGGTCAGCACGATCGTGGCCGCGCAGTCGGCGAGGATGCCGAGATTGCGTTCCCGCGGCTGGGCCGGATCGAGGGAGACGAACGCCGCGCCGGTCTTGGCGACCGCCCATACCGCCCGCACCCAGTCCGCGGATCGCGCGATGGCGATGGCAACCGCGGTTTCCGGTCCGGCTCCGTGGGCGATCAGCGCCCGCGCGCAGCGGTTCGACCAGTCGTCGAGCTCGCGGTAGGTCCGGGTGCGGTCCCCGAACGTGAGCGCGGGCCGGTCCGCGAATTCGCGGGCGGCGTGCTCGAGGATCTCGGCCAGCGTGCGGGGCTCCGGACCGGGGCCGCCATCGTTCCACCGCCGCAGCGATTCTCGTTCATCGCCCGCGAGCAGATTCAGATCGCGCAGGCGGATCGCCGGATCGGCGACCGCGGCGCGCAGCGTGCACACGAGCCGGTCGGCGAAGGCGGCGATCGTCTGCTCGTCGAACAGATCGGCGGCGAACCCGATGGTGACGGGCACGTCTCCGCCCGCGTGCGCACCGTTGATGTCCGCCACGGTGATGGTGAGATCGAATCGCTCGACCCCGATGTCGAGGCTGCGCAGCGGTTCGACCTCGAGCCCGGGCAGCACTGCCAGCGTGGGATCCAGATCGAGGTTCTGGAAGGCCAGCAGCACCTGGAACAGCGGATGATGGGCCTGGCTGCGGGGCGGGTCCAGCGCTTCGACGACGCGTTCGAAGGGGATGTCGGCGTGTGCGAACGCGGCCAGATCCGTTGCCCGGCAGCGATCGAGCAGATCGGCGAAGGAACCGGAACCCTCGACCCGGGTGCGCAGCACGAGCGTATTGACGAACATGCCGACCAGCCCGTCCAGCGCCGCCGCGCCGCGCCCGGCGATCGGCGTGCCCACCGCGATGTCGGCGCTGCCGGACAGGCGCGAGAGCACCGTCGCCAAGGCCGCGTGCACCACCATGAACGCGGTCACCCGCCGGGTGCGTGCCACGGTGTTCAGCCCGGCCACCGTCTCGGCGTCCAGGACGAAGGTGTGGGTACCGCCGCGCTGGGACGCCACCGCCGGGCGCGGGCGATCGGCGGGCAACTCGAGGTGGTCGGGCAGTCCCGCCAAATGACCTGTCCAGTAATCCAGTTGGCGAGCGGCCGCGCTGTCCGGATCCGATTCCGCGCCGAGCAGCTCGCGCTGCCACAGCGTGTAGTCGGCGTACTGCACCGGCAGGGGCGTCCATTCGGGCGCGCGGCCCGCGCGGCGTGCGGTGTAGGCGTGGGACAGATCGCGCACCAGCGGCGCGATGGACCACCCGTCGGCCACGATGTGGTGCAGCACCGTGACCAGCAGATGGTCATCGGATGCGGTGCGCAACAGCGTTGTTCGCCACGGCGGCAGCACGGCGACGTCGAAGCCCTGGCGCACGATGGCGGTCACCCGGCCGGTGATCTCGGCCGGATCGACGGTCTCGACGGCGACGGCCGAGATGTCCGTGACGTCCCGGGCCGCCAGCACCCGCTGGCACGGCACCCCGTGTTCGTCGGGGAACACCGTGCGCAGGCTCTCGTGCCGCGCGGCCAGGTCGGCGATGGCCGCGGACATGGCCGCCGCGTCCAGTTCCCCGCGCAGCCGCAGCACCATGGCGATGTTGTAGGCGGCGGAGTCGGGTTCGAATCGATTGATGAACCACATCCGAGACTGTGCGAAGGACAGGGGAATTCGGTCCGGGCGGGGCTGCGGGGTGAGTGGAATGCCCGGCTGTTCGGCCGACCGCGCCGCCAGGACGGCGGCGAGCCGGGTGGGGGTGGGAGCGTCGAAGACGTCGCGCACCTCGACCGTGACACCGGTGGCCGTGGCGACCCGTGAGGCCACGCGGGTCGCGGACAGGGAGTGCCCGCCGAGCGCGAAGAAGTCGTCGTCGGCCCCGACCCGGGCGATGCCGAGAATCTCGGCGAAGACCGAGACCACGACCTCCTCCATGGGTGTGGCCGGCGCCCGGTAGACCGAGGCGAGCAGCTGCGGTTCGGGCAGGGCGCGCCGATCCACCTTGCCGCTGGGCAGCAGCGGCAGCTCGTCCAGGATGACGATGGCCCCCGGAATCATGAACTCCGGCAGGCGATGGGTGGCGAACTCGCGCACCTCGGCGACCAGATCACCGATGCCGGGGTCGTTGGCGTAGGCGCTCGGCACGTCCAGCGGACCCGCGGCCAGGTAGAGGTCGTCGAATACCGCGGCGTCGTCGGCTTCCCGGACCAGCAGCGCGTCCATCAGGCCCGGCACCGGCGACCAGGTGACCGCGACGGTGTAGCCCGATGCCGTTCCGACTTCGCGAATCTCGTGCGGCAGCACCGAGGTTGTCGTATGCGTCAGGTCCAGCTCCGCCACCGGGGTGTGCTCGTCCGCCGCGTCCACCGTCCTGGTGGCCGTGACGTCGGACATCGTTCCGGTCTGCGGGATTCCGGTGACGCGCAGCGCGCCGGGATCGTCGGCGGCGAGCCGCTCGCGCAGTCCGCTCAGGTCACCGAAGTCGGTCCAGGCCCGCTGCGGCAGGCCGGCCAGCGAGCGCACGCGCGCCGGGGTTTTGCGCAGCACGATGTCGTAGCGGTAGCGCGTCAGCTCGTTGTCGACCGGCGCGTACTTCAGTTCGATGTCCACCGCGGCGATCTCGGCGATCTGTTCCCGCAGGGCGAGGAAGAATTCCGGGGCGACCAGCAATTCCTGTTCGGCCAGCAGGGTCCGGCGCGCGCGTTCGCGCACCGCGGCCGCCGTGTCCTCGTCCCCGCTGCCGGCCAGCTGGGTGCCGGTGGCGAATTCCCGCAGCAGCGACAGGTTTCGGATGTCGCCCAGGAACAGCGCGCCGCCGGGGGCCAGCAGTCCCATGACCTTGGCGATCACGTCGATCAGGTAGGCCGCGTTCGGGAAGTACTGCGCGACCGAGTTGATGACCACCACGTCGAATCGGCCCGCGGGCAGATCGGTGGTGTCGTCGGCGGCCTGTACGCGCAGCAGGACCCGCTCGGCCCAGTCCACCGCCGACTCGTGCAGGCGCGAACGGAGATTGGCGATGGTCGCCGCCGAGAAGTCGGTGCACCAGTACTCGGCGCACCGCTCGGCCAGTCGCGACATGAGCAGGCCCGATCCGACGCCGATCTCCAGCACGTGTTCGGGCCGCAGTTCCAGGACCCGGTCCACCACCGCGTCCCGCCACTCGCGCATCTGCGGCACCGGAATCGGCTCACCGGTGTAGCTGCTGTTCCAGCCGCCGAAATCCGCGTCCAGGGCGAGCGGTTCGGCGAATTCCCGGCCGTTGCCGAGATAGCTCTCCTTGCCCCCGTACAGGTTGTCGTAGACCTGGCGCCAGTGGTCGACGAGGTCGGCGGCGCGGTCGTCGTCGTCCCCGACGCTCGCGGCGCGGTCGCGCACGATGTAGGCGACCAATTGCTTGTCGAGCACGGCGGATTCGTCGCCGGACCCGAGCGTGCGCGCCACGACGACCGCCCGCGAGATCGCCGGATGCGCCACCAGGGCGGCTTCGACCTCCCCGGGTTCGATGCGATAGCCGCGCACCTTGACCTGATCGTCGGCGCGGCCCGCGAATTCCAGGACGCCGTCGCGGGTCCACCGCACCACGTCCCCGGTGCGATACATGCGCTCGGCGGTACCGAACGGGCACGCCACGAACCGCTGTGCGGTCAGCGCGAGCCTGCCGGAGTAGCCGCGCGCCAATTGCGCACCGGCCACGTACAACTCGCCGGCCACGCCCGTCGGCACCGGCCGCAGTCGCGCGTCCAGGATGAACACCCGCACGTTCGGCACCGGTGCGCCGATCGGCACCCGGGCGCCGGGCGCCCAGGGCTGCGCGGCGAGGATTCGGTGGGTCGTGACGCAGACCGTGTTCTCGGTCGGTCCGTAGGCGTTGGCGATGTCGATGCCGGGCCAGCGGTCACGGAAACGGGTCACCGCCGCCGAACTCAGCGCGTCGCCGCCGGTGACGACCTGTCGCACCGATTCGGCCGCGAGTTCGGGCCCGGCGGTGGCGAGCAGTTCGAACAGGGCGGTGGCCACGAAGAGCGTGGTCACGCGATGGCGGGCCACCGTGCGCATCAGCACGGTGAGATCGAGTCGATCGGGCGGTGCGACGACGAGGGTCGAGCCCGCGAGCACCGCGGGCCAGAGCTCGTACGCGGAGGCGTCGAAGGCCATCGAGGAGTGCAGCAGCACCCGCTCGCCCGGCCCGCCGGGCCAGCCGTGCACCGCCATGTTGATGACGCCGTGGTGCTGGACCACAACGCCCTTGGGGCGTCCGGTCGAGCCGGAGGTGTAGATGACGTACGCCGCGTCGGACGGCGACAGCCCGGGCAGCTCACCGCCGGCCACATCGCCGTCGAGCGCGGTCTCGTCCAGGCACAGCGGCACCCGATCGCCCAGCGGCAGCTCCGCCGCGGCGGCCGCGGTGGTGACCACGAGCACCGGGTCGGCGTCGTTCAGGATGAATTTGATTCGGCTGCTCGGGTATTCGGTGTCGATCGGCAGGTACGCGGCGCCGGCCGCCACCACCGCGAGCAGCGCCGTCACCAGATCGGCCGAGCGCGGCATCGCGACCGCGACCACCGAGCCCCGCACCACACCCCGGGACATCAGGACGCGGGCGAGAACATCGACGCGCGTGGCGAGCTCGCGATAGGTCAGCTCACCGTCCGCGTGGGCGACGGCGATCGCGTCCGGCGCCTGCGCGACCCGTTCGGCGAACAGCCGGTCCAGCGAGGGCGCCTGCGGCAGGGCCGCGGACGTGTCGTTCCAGACCCGCAGCAGCCGGTCGTGCTCCTGCGGCGCGAGCAGCTCCATGCGGTCGATGGACACGGCGGGATCGGCGGTGACCGTCGCCAGCAGGCGCAGGTACCGGTCGGCGAGGTCGAGCACGGTGCCGCGATCGAAAAGGTCGGTGGCGTATTCGATCCGGCCCGACAGCACCGGCGCGGCGGTGCTGTCGGCGGGATCCATCCGCTCGACCACGTCGACGTGCAGATCGAATTTGGCGGTGCCGGTGAGCGCCGGGACGATCTCGGCGTCCAGCTCCGGCAGGCGCAGATCGGGCAGCAGGTTGTTCTGCAGGGCGAACGACACCTGGAACAGCGAGTGGTAGGCCGGTGAGCGGGTCGGCTGCAGCAGTTCGACCAGCCGCTCGAAGGGCGCGTCCTGATTCTCGTAGGCGGTCAGGGCCTTTCGGCGGACCTGTTCGAGCACCTGCTCGAACCGCGGGTCGCCGGACAGGTCCACCCGCAGCACCCAGGTGTTGACGAAGAAGCCGATCAGATCGTGGGTCGCCTCCTGCGTTCGCCCGGCGACCGGGCCGCCGATGCAGACGTCGTCCCCGGCGCCGAGCTGGGACAGCAGCACCGCGAGGGCGGACTGCAGCAGCATCGACACCGTCACCTGGCGCTCGTGGGCGAGTTCGTAGAGCCGCGCGCTGAGCGCGGGCTCGAACGCGAACTCGATGACGTCGCCGCGATTGCTGGCGACCGCGGGGCGCGGGCGGTCCACCGGGAGCGTGATCGGCTGCGGTGCGTCGGCCAATTCGGTTTCCCAGTACCGGAATTGGGTCGAGAGCACGCTGTCCGGATCCGATTCCAGGCCCAGGGTCTCGCGCTGCCACAGCGCGAAGTCCGCGTACTGCACGGGCAGGGGCGTCCACGCCGGTGCGCTGTCCTGGCGGCGCGCGGTGTACGCGGCGGTCAGGTCGCGCACGAACGGCGCGATCGACCAGCCGTCCGCGGCGATGTGGTGCAGCACGAGCACCACGATGTGATCGTCGGAGCCGTTGCCCAGCACCGTCACTCGCAGCGGCGTCGAGGTCGAGACGTCGAAGCCCCGGCGGACGAGCGTGATGATGGTCCGGTCGAGCCCGGCGGGATCGGCCGTGCCCGTCTCGATTTCGGGCACGGCCGCCTCGGCGGGCAGAATCCGCTGGAACGGCACCCCGTCCTCGTGCGGGAACACCGTGCGCAGGCTCTCGTGCCGTGCGACGACATCGCCCAGGGCATCGGCCAGCGCCCGCTGATCCAGCGGGCCGCGCAGGCGCAGCACCATCGGAATGTTGTAGGCCGGTGAATCGGGCTCGAACCGGTTGATGAACCACAGTCGCGACTGCGCGAACGAGAGCGGCGTGCGTTCGGGCCGTTCGCGAACCGTCAGCGCCGCCCGGGCGGGCTGCGCGGCCGCGTCGCGGTCGGTGAGGGCCGCGGCCAGCCGGGCGGAAGTGGGGGCTTCGAAGACCTCGCGTACCCCGACCTCGGAACCCAGCAGCGCGGTCAGCCGCGAGGCCACCCGCATCGCGGACAGCGAATGCCCGCCCAGGGCGAAGAAGTCGTCGTCGACCCCGACCACGTCCAGTCCGAGCACCTCGGCGAAGACGGTGACGACGATCGTCTCGGCGGGGGTCAGGTCGGCGCGCGACGCGGTGACGGCGATGCTCGGCGCGGGCAGCGCACGCCGATCGACCTTGCCGTTGGGAGTGAGCGGCAGCGCGTCGAGCACGACCACGGCCGCGGGCACCATGTACTCGGGCAGTCGATCCGCGACGAAGCGCCGCAGCTCGGCGGCGCGCGCCGCCACATCGGCGCCGGTATCGGTATCGGAGTGATCCAGCACGACGTACCCGACCAGTCGCTTGTCCGCCACGGCCGTGGAATCGGTTGCAGCCGAGCCTATCTCGCGCGCGATCACCACCGCTTGCGCGACCAGCGGGTGCGCGGTCAGGGCGGTCTCGACCTCGCCGGGCTCGATCCGGTACCCGCGCACCTTGACCTGTTCGTCGGCGCGCGTGACGAATTCGAGGATGCCCTCGCGCGTCCACCGCACGACGTCTCCGGTGCGGTACATCCGCGTGCCGGCCCCGAACGGGCAGGCCGGGAACCGTTCCGCGGTCAAGCCCGGCCGATTGCGGTAGCCCCGCGCCAGCTGCGTTCCGGCAACGTACAGTTCGCCCGCCACGCCCACCGGGACCGGCCGCAGGCGCGAATCCAGCACGAACACCCGCATGTTCCCGATGGCCGCGCCGATCGGCACGCTGCCCCGGTACATCCCGTCCATCGCGCCGGGTATCTCGAAGGCGGTGACACACACCGTGTTCTCGGTCGGCCCGTACGCGTTGACCACTCCGATGCCGGGCCATCGATCCCGGAAACGGGTGACCGCGACCGGTCGCAGCGCGTCACCGGCGGTGACCACCCGCTGCACGGTGTCCAGGCGCAGTTCCGGGCCCGCGCCCGCGAGCACCTCGAACAGCGGCGTCGTGACGTACAGCGCCGTCACCCCGTGCCGCGCTATGGTCCGGCCCAGCTCCGCGAGATCGGCGCGACCGGGTGGTGCGACGACGAGGGTCGAACCCCCGAGCAGGGTGGGCCAGAGCTCGTACGCGGAGGCGTCGAAGGCCATCGAGGAGTGCAGCAGCACCCGCTCGCCCGGCCCGCCCGGCCAGCCGTGGGCCGCCATGTTGACCACGCCGCGGTGTTCGAGCACAACGCCTTTGGGGCGTCCGGTCGAGCCGGAGGTGTAGATGACGTAGGCGGCGTCGGCCGGGGACAGCTCGGGGAGCTCGATCCCGTCGGGCGCGCCGTCGAGCGCCTCGGTGTCCAGGCACAGCACGGGCCGCTCACCCAGCGGCAGCCCCGCCGCGGTCGCCGACGTGGTGAGAACCAGGGACGGATCGGCGTCGCCGAGGATGAATTCGATTCGGCTGCTGGGGTATTCGGGGTCGATCGGCAGATACGCGCCGCCGGCCGTGACCACCGCCAGCAGCGCGATGACCAGGTCGGCCGAGCGCGGCAGCGCCACGGCCACGACCGAGCCCCGGCCCACGCCGCGGTGCACCAGCTCGCGGGCCAGTGCGGCCACCCGCTCGTCCGTGTCCGCGTACGTCAGTTCCACCTCGCCGCAGGCCACCGCGACCGCGCTCGGGGCCGCCTCGACTCGTACGCGGAATGCCTGCGTGACAGTCGATTCCGGCTCCGCGAGCGCCGCATCGGCATTCCAGCCCGTCACCAGTTCGTCGCGCTCGGCGTCGTCGAGCAGGGCGATGTCGGCGACCAGCTGGGCCGGATCCGCGCTCACCGCGGTCAGCACGCGCAGGAAGCGGTCGGCGATGCCGGTCACGGTGTCGTGGTCGAAAAGGTCGGTGGCGTATTCGATCCGGCCCAGCAGCGTCGCGGGGGTCTCCGCGGTGGCGAGGGTTTCGATCAGATCGACGTGCAGATCGTGTTTGGCGCTCGCGGTGGACACCGGCACGAACTCCGCGACCAGATCGGGCAGTACGAGGGCGGGCAGGCCGCCGCTCTGCAACTCGAGCGAGACCTGGAACAGCGGCGCGTGCGCGGTGGACCGGATCGGGTTGATCCGCTCCACCAGCCGCTCGAACGGCGCGTCCTGATTCTCGTAGGCGGTCAGCGCTTTTCCGCGCACCTGATCCAGCACCTGGTCGAACCGCGGGTCGCCGGACAGGTCCACGCGCAGCACCCACGTGTTGACGAAGAAGCCGACCACATCGCGCAGCGCCTCGTCGGTGCGACCGCCCACCGGTCCGCCGATCGAGACGTCCGGTCCGGCGCCCAGCCGCGACAGCAGCACCACCAGGGCCGCCTGCAGCACCATGGACGCGCTCACCCGGTGTTCCCTGGCGAGCCGGTACAGCTCCTCGCGCAACGGCGCGTCGACGGTGAATTCCACGACGCCGCCGCGATTGCTCAGCACGGGCGGGCGCTGCCGGTCCGCGGGCAGCGCGATCGGCTGCGGCGCACCGGCCAATTCCCGTTCCCAGTAGCGGCATTGGGCCAGCAGGGCGCTGTCGTCGTCGGCCTCGGTGCCCAGCAGGTCCCGTTGCCACAGCGCGTAGTCCGGGTACTGCACCGGCAGCGGGCTCCAGCCCGGTTCCCGGCCCGTGGAATGCGCGCCGAACGCCGCGGACAGATCTCGCAGCAGCGGCGCCATCGACAGTCCGTCCGCGGCGATGTGATGCACCACGAGCACCAGGACGTGCTCGAGTCGCCCGGACCGCAGGATCGTGGCGCGCAGCGGCAGGTCGGTCCGCAGATCGAAGCCGCGCCGGACCCGCTGTGCCACCGCATCGCTCAGCTCGCCCGGTCCGACGTCGACGACCTCCAGGAGAGCGGCGGCGTCGGGACCGGGGACCACGTCCTGATAGGGCACCCCGTCCGCCTCGGGGTAGCGGGTCCGCAGCGCTTCGTGCCGGTCGATCAGCGTGTTCAGCGCCGCTGCCAGGGTCCCGATGTCCAGCACACCGGCCAGCCGGAAGACCAGCGGAATGTTGTAGGTCGGGGCCTCGGGTTCGAACCGGTTGCCGAACCACATCCGAAGTTGCGCGAACGACAACGGTATTCGCGCGGGACGCGGCCCGGCGACCAGCGCCGGGTGCTTGCGGCGCGGGCCGATCTCGCGTGCGGCGAGCACCCGGGCGACCCCGGCGACGGTGGGGGCGTCGAAGATGTCGCGGACGCCGACCGCGCGACCGGTCACCTCGGCCAGTCGCCCGGCCACCCGGGTGGCCGAGATGGAATGCCCGCCGAGCGCGAAGAAGTCGTCGTCGGCGCCGACGCGGG
>NZ_JBEXUS010000121.1:0-23178 GCF_040614455.1 Nocardia sp. NPDC005978 | reverse complement strand
GGGCGCGATTTTCGGACCGTGGGTCAGAAGGCGCGGCAGGACCGGATATCGGTTGCCAGGATGGCCTTCGCACCCAGCTCGGCGAGCTGATCCATCAGCTCGTTGCCGTCCTTGCGCGGCACCAGCGCACGCACCGCGACCCAGTCCGGATCGGTCAGCGGCGAGACCGTCGGCGACTCCAGGCCCGGGGTGATCCGGACCGCGGCGTCGAGCAGATCCTTCGGGCAGTCGTAGTCCAGCATCAGGTACTGCTGGGCGAAGACCACGCCCTGGATGCGCGCGACGAGCTGGTTGCGCGCCTTGTTCTGCCGATCGGCGTCCTTGGCCTCGATGAGCACGCCCTCCGAATCGCACAGCGAATCACCGAAAGCGACGAGGTTGTGCTGGCGCAGGGTGCGGCCGGAGCCGACCACGTCGGCGATGGCGTCGGCCACACCGAGCTGGATGGAGATCTCCACCGCGCCGTCCAGTCGGATGACCTCGGCCTGAATGCCGCGCGCGGCCAGGTCCGAGAGCACCAGGTTGGGGTACGAGGTAGCGATGCGCTTGTCGTAGAGGTCCTCGACCTTCCATTCACGGCCGGCGGGGGCGGCGTAGCGGAAGGTGGAGCGGCCGAAGCCCAGGGCCAGGCGCTCCTGCACGGGTGCGCCGGAGTCGAGCGCGAGATCGCGCCCGGTGATGCCGAGGTCGAGCTCGCCGGAGCCGACGTAGATGGCAATGTCCTTGGGGCGCAAGAAGAAGAACTCGACCTGATTGGCCGGGTCGAGCACGCTCAGATCGCGGGCGTCCTTGCGGCCGCGGTAGCCGGCCTCGGCGAGGATGGCCACGGCCATCTCACTGAGCGATCCCTTATTGGGGACGGCGACGCGAAGCATAGATATTCCTTTCGGGGCGGGTGGGGGGACGCGAAGACAGTGGTCGCGGGGTCGTCGGCCGCACTGGCTGTGCGGTGAATCGGCGCATCACAGATGTCGGTAGACGTCCTCGAGCCGCAAGCCGCGGCCCACCATCAGCACCTGCACCCAGTACAGGAGTTGGGAGATCTCCTCCGAAAGGGATTCGTCACTCTCGTGTTCGGCGGCCAGCCACACTTCACCGGCCTCTTCCAGTACCTTCTTGCCCTGCGCATGCACACCGGCGTCCAAGGCGGCGACGGTTCCGGACCCCTCGGGTCGGTTGACAGCACGATCCTGCAGCTCGGCGAACAGGGCTTCGAAAGTTTTCACGGAGAGCCATTGTTCCAGACCGCCGCATCCGGCCCGCAATTCACCCGGTCCGTTCGGTGCGGTCAGCGGCCCGGGCCCATGCTGCGACCCCCGGTTCGCCGCGTCGGCGGCCGGGGGTCGCGGGTCGAGAGCGCGTCGGCGCGGGCCCGCGTCCGGGGCCGCGCGGCCGGTCAGGCCAGGCCGAAGCGCAGCAGGGCCTGCATGTCGCCCTGCTTGATCTTGCCCTTGCGGTCGAGCACCTCGAGCTGCCAGTCCGGGCCGTTGCGGAAGGCCCGGGCGATGGCGTTGGCGTTGTCGGTGCCCAGCAGCGAGGGCCAGATGTCGGCGACCTGCTGCGTGCTGCCGCCGGTCGCGTCGTAGATCTTGAACGAGATGTTGTTCGCCTTCTCGAAGCTCGAGCCCTTCTTGAAGGCGGCGGCGACGAAGATGATCGAGTCGATGGCGGTCGGAACATTGGCGAACGTCACATGCACGGTCTCGTCGTCACCGCTGGCCGCGCCGGTCTGCTCGTCGCCGGTGTGCAGCACCGCGCCGTTGCCGAGCGGATCGAGCGAGTCCAGGCCCGCGAAGCGCACCGGCTCCGCGCCCTGCATGAGAATCGCGATCAGATCCAGATCCACCCCGCGCTTGCGCCTGGCGATGCCGAGCACACCGCCGCTGCTGCCCGCCGAAGGATCCCAGCTCACACCCACACTCAGTTTGGTGATCCCGCCGAGATCAGCCGCACCGTCTTCTTTTCGAAGCGTAATCACGCCCTCAGCGTACCGGCGATCACCGGTTTCGTTGGGGGGCAGCGAAATACCTGGTAGCGGACTTTTCCGCGCGGTTGCCGGACCTCAGCTCGGCCGCGCCCAGATGTTCCAGGCGCCCGCGCGGCGTTCGATCTGCGGCACCAGCCGGGTGAAGTAGCGCTTGGCATCACAGTCGTCGCCGCAGTCCCGATGCTTGTCCCGTTCGCGCTTGGCGATCTCCAGATCGAGCACGGGACGCTCGGGATAGTTGTGACTCATGTAGGTCTTCATGCCCGCCACCCCGCCGCTGTGACAGCGGTCACCGGTCGCGCGGCCGATCCCGCGGGCGTCACACGGCCCGCGGCGACGAGCATGCAGTGCGCCTGAGACTTGGCTCCGCACACCGATATCGGACACGACCCGTGCTGCTGCATGACGCGGTGCGCGCGGGCGTCGGTCATGGTTTCCCAGGGGACGGGATCGTGGTTGATGAGGGGAAGGTCGTCGAACATTCTCGGTCACCTCCTTCTGGATTCGATGCTTGCTGTGTTGCCGGGCAGGCAGGTGCTGGAGTTGGACGAACCCGAATGCACAACGGGCACTGATGACTACCGAATCGCTCTGTCCAATTGCCCACCGGCCGGGGCGATCTCCAGTAGACATGCCTCTCGCCTGCGAAAACAGCACTTCGGATCACCCAAAGCAGATCCGCCCATTTTCCCTGCACGGCACCCGAAGTCAGCGGACAATACAGCTGGGAACTTTTCACGCTCCGCCCCGGAATTAGATATCTGCCACCCACGTACGGCGCACAGCGCCACCCAAAAAATGGGGAGCCAGGCTAATGAGCGGTAAGAATCGAACCACCATCCCCGGTCGCCGACTCGGTAGACAGCTGCGGGAACTCCGTCAGGCTGCGGGCCTTTCGATCGCCGACGCCGCACGCCTGATCGAACGCGGCGCAGGCACACTGCAACGCCTGGAATCAGGTGAGTCGCCCAGAATCCGGCTGCTGGACATAGAAGCTCTGTGCAAGGTCTACGGATGCGAACCCAAGACCGACGCGCTGAAGGCTCTGGCCACCGAGGCCGATCACCGAACACGGCCGGTGGACGAACGGGTCTGGTGGCATCGCTACGAGGATCTCATCCCCGATGACTTCGAGACCTACGTCAGCCTGGAAGCAGCTGCGGCACAAGTGATCATGTACCAGGCCGACATCGTGCCCGGTGTGGTGCAATCCGCCGACTACGCGCGGGAACTGGATCGCGTCTTCTTCTCATCCGATACGCCGATGGAACTCGAGCAGCGCATCCAGGTGCGGATGCAGCGGCAGACGGCGCTGAATCGCAGGCTGTCTCCGGTCGAGGTCGATCTACTGCTCGATGAGGCTGTGCTGCACCGCTGGTCGGGCAACAAGCGAATCATGGCCGCTCAGCTGCGAAAACTGGCCGATACTCCCCCGAACGTCCAGGTCCGGATCATCCCGTTCAAGGCGGGTTTTCCGCTGGGCATCCCTTCCGGCCCCTTCGTCATCCTGCACTTTCCTACCGATCCGGCCACGAAACGGCCGGTCGAACCGACAACCGTCTACATCGAAGGCTATGGATCTCGGCTGTACTACGACCGCGCAAGCGATGTCGACAGGTACCTGAACGCCCATATGGCGCTGGGGCAGGTAGCGTTGAATCCTGCTGATAGCAAACACCTTCTGAGGTGGGTAGCGAAGGAGTACGAAGCGTGAACGATCTAGACGGAGCGCGCTGGTTCAAAAGCAGTCGCAGCGGTGGCGGCGAGCATTGTGTCGAAGCGGCTCACCTGCGCGGTGGCACGGTAGGCGTGCGCGACTCGAAGCTCGGTGTCGCCGGCCCGGTGCTCGTCTTCGAGCCCGCTGCCTGGGACCGGTTCGTATCCTCGGTGGGTACGGGCGCTTTCGACCTGTAGCCGAGCACGACTGACCGGGGCCGCTTCGGGGAGCTGTCCCGGGTCAGCCGCGAAACGCCGGATCCAGCACCGACCGCAGGCCCATGTAGAAGCCGTCGTCGGCGTCAGGATCATCGGCGAAGAGTTCGTCGTCCAGGTGATTCTCGAACGGCGTCCGGCACCAGCTCGCGCCGTCCCACCACCGGGCGAACGACACCAGGTCCGACTCCGGATGCAGCCTCGGGTGCGTCGTAGGACGGTCGATGGCCCGCACCCACTCGGGCGCATCGCCCCACGGGTCGAAATCGGTCTCGAACAGTTCGCTCGATTCGTCGGCGCCGAACAGCAGCGCCCGGCCGGCCTCGACCCACACCAGCACGAACCAGTTTCCCGCGCCGTCCTCACTGGCGAGCCGGTCTCCCGCCGTCGGGTCCGCTGCGTCCGCCGCCGCGAGCTTTGTCGCCACGCTCGGTTCCCCCGCCCGGATCAGGTACGCGTACCCCTCGGAAACGATCAGGGACCACAGTTCCTCGGGCCGAGGCAGCACCAACTCCATGCGCCGCAACATACTCCGCGTCCCCGACACCGGACCTATACCGCGTCGGCCCTGTACACCACCGCACCACGTGCCGCCACGGTCGAGCGCCGGATGAGACTGCGCGACAACCGGATCGCGAGTATCGCGATCCATGTTCCGCACAGGCCGAGGCCGATGCGCTCGACGAGCCCCGCCGGGCCACCGTCCACCAGCTTCGCGGTGAGCGCGAACGCGATGTAGGACAGGGCCACCAGCACGCCGTTCGTCATCGAATACCGCTGCCAGCTACGACTTTCGAGCATTGCGTAGCCGCGCGCGAGGACGAAGCACGCCGCGCTCAGCGACGAGAACTGGATCAGGCCGAGCACGCTGTGGATCGCGCCGTGCAGGGTCAGGTCGGTCGGCTCGCCCGCCGGGTAACCCAGGGACGGGTCGGGCAGGATCGGGCCGATCGCCACGAAGGTGAGGGCGTAGACGGCGAGCAGGATCGGGCCCCGGCCCGAACCGCGTTCGGCGCCCAGCACCCGCTGCACACCGAAGGCGAAGGCGAGCAGCAGGATTCCGGTGACGATGTAGTTGGTGATCTGCATCCAGCCGCCGGGCCCCAGTTCGAGGTTGCTGTCGGGGACCCGCCAGGCGTCGTAGCCGGGGCGAACGGCCCCGAGGATGAGCAGCACGGTGATGTTCAACAGTGGCGCGACGACGCCGCAGGCCAGCAGCAGTCTCGTCATCAAGGGTGTCCGCACGACACGTGTCCTCTCGTCGGCCGGTGCGGTTGCCGAGTCGCGCGGGGAGCGCGCCGCAGCCGGGGGACACCACTATCGGCCGGCGGCTCGGCTCGGGGATTGGAAAAATGTTCCCCAGGCCCGGTCGCGGTCCGCGGCGATGGCGGGCAGCGCGTCCGCCCGCAGCGACCCCGGCGTGCGCTCGGCGAAGATCGCCACATCCCGGCACAGGTGCGCCTGATCGGTGTACCCGCAGACCGCCGCCACCTCGGCGGCGGGCCTACCCGCCAGCAGACCGACTGTCGCGCAACGGAATCGGGCCAGCATCGCCGCACGCTTGGGCGTGAGTCCGATCTGGTCCTCGAACCTGGACCACAGCCGCTTACGACTCCAGCCGAGCGATCGCGCGAGCTCGGCGACCCGCACCTGACCACCGGCGGCGACGATGCGCTGCCATGCCGCGCCGACCTCGGGCTCCAGCACCCGGTCCGGCCTGTCACGCTGGGCCAGAAACGCTTTCGTCACCGCGAACCGCCGCTCCCAGTTCCCCGCCGCCTCGAGCCGCTCCCGCAGCCAGTACGCCTCCGGCCCCCACAGCTCGTCGAGGGATACGGCGCCCGGGCCCAGTTCGTGCGCGGCGACGCCCAGCAGCGAATAGGCCCGGGCCGGCGACAACCGCACCTCGACGCATTCGGCGGAGACGCTGCGAATGCGAGTGGCCCCCATGGGAAGTCCCACGACGAACCCGCCCAGCCGCCGCTGCCCGCCCGCACCGTCAACGGTCAGATCCCGCCCCGAGAATTCGATCACCACCCCGACCGCGGTGGTCGCGGCCGCCCGGTAGTCCCACCCCGCCCCACCGAGGTCGCGATACCCGATCAGCGCCGCACCCGGCCCTCCGCCCGCCACCGGCCCCGCGAAATCCCACCCCGCCCCGCCGACGCCCCCGGCTTCGGATACTCCCACATGCTCCACACTACGGATCCGGCGTCGCCTTACGCCGACGTCGGCCGGCCCGGCCGTCGCCGAGCACCGCACGGCCGCGACGTTCCCGTGGAACCTCATTCCGTTTCCCGCTCATCACCGCGATGGAGCCGACGCGGCGCGCCACACGCCGGAGACCACCCAGCGGCCGTACCACCGCTCAGATCCCGGCGCGACACGATCTGCTGAGCTCACGTGTGCGCCGACATCATGAGCGTCGTCGTTCGACCTGCGCTCTCACAGCTCTTGCGCCACAACAGTCTTCGAGGACGGCGATCTCGAGGTCCGCGGATCGCACCCGGCCGCGGGTACGCCGAGTCCGGCTGCCGCCCCGCGGATCCCGCGCCGGTCACGCATACCATCGGACCATGCGACCGCGGTGGATCATCGACCTTCATGACGAGTTCCCGGGCTCGGCGGCGGTCGCGGCCGCACTGGACGATCCCCTGATCGTCAGCGCGCACGACGCCCTGGTGGGAAGCTGGCCCGAGGTCGACGCGGGTCGCGCGGTCGTCGGGTACGGGACGATGCCCACCATGACCCGCCTGCGCCGCGACCCTCGGCTGGGCTCGGCGGTGTTCGACGACTATGCGGCACTGCGCTGTTCGTCCTACTACCGCCACCTCTACGACCTCCTCGGCCGCACCGCCGTCCTCGTCCCGTTCGCGGCGGTCCCCACCCTCCCGCTCGAGCGGATGTTCGACGCCGACCGGGTCTTCCTCCGCAGCGACACGAACTTCAAACTCTTCCCCGCGGGCGTACACGCGGTCGGCGACCTCGGCGAATGGCTGCGCCTGCACGACCGTCACCGCGACGAGTTGGTCGTCGTCTCCGAGGTCGTGACCTTCGAACGCGAGTACCGCTGCTTCTGCCGTGACGGCCGGTTCGTCTGCGGCAGCAGCTATCCGGACGAGCCCTACCTGCGGGTCCCCGATCCGGTCCGGACCTTCGCCGAGATCGCGGCGACCCGCATGCTCGCCCACGGCCTCACCATGATCACCGTCGATGTCGGCGTGGACCCGGATGGCGTCTTCCGCCTGGTGGAACTGGGCGGCGTGAACAGCTGGGGCGTCTACGGTTCCGACGTCACCGACTTCATCAGGGCCATGGAATCCGAGGCGATCACCCGCGCCGAGGTGTGATGACGCCCCGCCGCCGGTTCATTCAACCGCGATTGCTCATCGGGACGGCGAGGCCGTGCAGCGGCGGTCGATCGCCGGCGCGCACCGGTTCATTGGTGGCGCTGCGGGGGTGCTCACCCCGCCGGGGCGGGTCGCGGGCACGCGTCGCACCGATGAGCGGGCGGTGTCGCCGACTTCCGGGGTCGCACCTGCGGCGGAGGTTCTCGGGAACAGGGCGGGCGGCGTGTCACGTCCCGGCACGTGAGCACGCAACCCGGCACGCGTCGGCGGAGGTCCTCGGGAACAGGGCGGGCGGCGTGTCCCGCCCGGCACGCGAGCACGCAACCCGGCACGCGTCGGTGTACGGCCGCGCTCGGCGACGCGCAATCCCCCGAAGAGGTCGGATAGCGTTAGGCGGCATAGTGATCGGGAGGGAAATCATGGCGGACTCGACGGCGGCGGTGGCACGCGCCGAACACGCGGTGACACGCCTGCGGGCGGCGGCAGCGTCGGCGGCGGGCGCGGTACGGCTGGAGCCGGGTATTTCCGACGAGGTGATCGACGCCTGGCCGGTGCCCGCCCCCGCCGAGATTCGCCTGCTGGCCCGCGAGATCGGCGAGCTCTGGTTCGACGAATACGACCCGATCACGTTCTCGCACAACCGGAACAGCACCCCGAAGTCCGGCCGGGCAGGCGAGGCAGGGACCTGGTGGGTGCTGCACACCAACGCCGCCGCCGAGACCTACTACGTCGACATCGACCCGGTCACCGGCCGCTGGGGCCGGGTGTTCTCACACTGGGAAGACAATTCCAGCACCTTGGTCGCGGCGTCGGTCAGCGACTGGTTCCTCACACTGGCGAGCGGGATCACCCTGGCAGCCGAGGTCGCCGCGGGCGAGCGCGTGGACGATTTGGATCCCGACCTCGACGATGACGACCTCGCGGCCCTGGACTTCGAGACCGTCTTCGCCGATTGGTTCCACCGCCAAAACGAGTTCGTCCTGACCGACGAAACCCCTTCTGCCCCAGCGATCCCGGCAGACGCCGCCCGCCACTCCCCCGACCCCGAGGTGGCAGCGGCCGCGGCCGACCTCCCGGACGACGCGGTACTGGCCGACCTCCGCGCCGCCCCGTACCCGACGCACGTGTCCTTCAATGAGCTGAAAGGCGGCTTCGCCACATACCGCCGCGCCGGCGACGGAGCGTTCCTGGCCGCGGTTCCGGAGCATTGGTGACCACCGCGCCGAACTGATCGGGAAATGCGCTGTCCGAACGCTATCCCGCCCCCGTAGTTTCCGGCGAATGGCCGAGACCTACCCCGCCCGATGTGCGGATCACCCGACGTGCCACCCGCACCTGTCCGGTCCCGCCGTACCTCGGAGACCGGGTTGTGCGTCCGATGCATCGACCGCGTTCTCACGGACGGCTCGTGGCGGACCCGGCGGGCGCAGGCGGGCGGCCGCACGCCGCGACGCGCTGATCACCAAGTTCCCCGGGCTGAGCACGGTCAAGGACACACCCGCGGTGCTGCAACTCCGCGGACCGGAGTCGACTGCACGATCCCGGCGGGTCGTCCGCACATCAGCTGTTCCTCCGGGCTCACTCCGAGGCGAGGAATGTCGGCCGCCGGGTAGACGCCGGACGCGACGGCGCTGCCTAGCGTCGATTCCGTGAGCGAGAACAGAATTCAGCGAAGCGTCACGGCGCTGGTGGCGGCCGGTGTGGTCGTGGCGGGAGGCGCCGCGTGCGAGCCATCGGGGGGCGAGCGGCAGGTCATCGCGTGGCACGACTGCGGCACCGGGGCGGAGGACGCCATCGGGGCGAGGCTGTCAGCGGTCGGGGCGCAGTGCGGGGAGTTCTCGGCGCCGCTGGACTACGCCGACCCAGGCGGCAGGACCATCACCATCGCGGTGGCCCGGCGCGCCGCGACGGACCAGACTCGGCGGCTCGGCACGCTCGTCGTGCAGACCGGGGGGCCGGGACCGTCGCGGGACGGGGTGCCGATGGTGATCGAGGGACCCGAGGGCGGGCATCCGGGCGCCGCTGAACTCGCCGAGCGATACGACCTCGTCGGCATGGATCCACGGTTCTTCGGTGCCAGCTCGCCGCTCGAATGCGGCTGGAAGACAAGCGATTACCTGAGCCTGGCACAGACAGCGCCTGTGGATCGCGCGGGGTTCGACAGGACCGTCGCCGTCGCCGGGGAGCTGGCTCGCCGGTGCGAACCGGATCGTGACCTGCTCCCGCACGCGTCCACGCGCGACGTGGCCCGGGACCTGGATCTGTTGCGAGGCTTGCTGAACGAATCGGAGCTGTCGTTCCTGGGCTGGTCCTGGGGCACCTACGTCGGCGCGGTCTACCTGCAGATGTTCGGCGAGCACAGCGGTCGATTCGTGCTGGACAGCGCCCTCGATCCCCGTGCTCCCGGCCCGGATCTGACCCGTGCGACCGCGCCCGCCGCGTCAGCCGCGCTGCAAGATTGGGCGCGCTGGGCCGCCGGGCGTCCCGAGTTGGGTTGGGGCGCGGCGCCGGACGCGGTTCTGTCCACAATCGACGGGATGCTCGAGCGGGTCGCCGCCGCGCCGGTGACGCTCGCCGGGGTAGCGGTGACCCGCGAACTCATGCCCGGCTTGATGCTTACCGTCGACGATTCCGACGCCACCTACACGGACTTCGCGGCCCAACTGCGCGCTCTGTCCGATGCGTCCCTCGGTGTGCCGGTCGATCTGCCCGACAGCCTGGCGGCCAAGCTGGCGCTCTATGCCGAGAACACTGTGCTACCCGAATTGGGTTTCAGCGCAACGGTTGCCAACCAGTGCGCGGACCGCCCCGCGCGGGACACGGACGCCTACTTCACCGATATCGAGGACCACCGCGCCGCGGAACCGATCTACGGCGCGCTGGCCCGGCGGCTCACCCCGTGCTCGCTGTGGCCGGTGCGGCCCACCGAGACAGCAACCGAAATAAGCAACGAGCTGCCGGTTCTGCTGGTCGGAGCCGAGGGCGACCCCGTCGCGCCCGAGCCGGGGCAGCGTGCGATGCGGCGGGCACTGGCCGGATCACG
Organism: Nocardia sp. NPDC005978; assembly: GCF_040614455.1. Classification (NCBI taxonomy): domain Bacteria; kingdom Bacillati; phylum Actinomycetota; class Actinomycetes; order Mycobacteriales; family Nocardiaceae; genus Nocardia; species Nocardia sp. NPDC005978. The sequence goes on along the minus strand of NZ_JBEXUS010000121.1, from coordinate 12,866 downwards.
CAGCGTGACCCTGAAAAAGGCTGTCCGGCACGGCGTGTATCTCTTCGAGCGCAACCAGTGCGTGGACGACGCGATCTCACGGTATCTGCTGGACGGCACATTGCCGGTGACCGACCTGAACTGCACGCGCGAAGGATGATCGCGGGCCGGGTCGTCACGCCCGCGGGCGACCCAGCCCCGCCTCGTGCGCGATGATGACCGCCCGCACGCGGTCCCGCACCCCGAGTTTGGCGAGAATATGCCGCACATGGGTTTTCACGGTCCCCGCGCCGACGTCCAGGGTCGCGGCGATCTCGACGTTGGACAACCCCCGCGCCATGACCCGCAAGACATCGGTCTCGCGCGGGGTCAGCGTGGCGACCAGGCGCTGTGCGACCGGGTCGAGCGGCGGCGCGAGGCGATCGAGCAGACGACGGGTGGTGGAGGCGGCCAGCACCGCATCGCCCGCGTGCACGGTGCGCACGGCGGACAGAAAGTCCTCCGGCGGAGCGTCTTTCAGCAGGAATCCGCTGGCGCCGGCGCGCACGGCCGCGACCACGTAGTCATCGAGGTCATAGGTGGTGAGCACGAGCACCCTGGGCGGTCGGTCGGCGGCCAGCAGCCGCCGGGTGGTCTCGATGCCGTCCAGGCGGGGCATCCGAATATCCATGACGACCACATCGGGGCAGGCGCGGGCGGCCATCTCGAGCGCGACGACCCCGTCTCCGGCTTCACCCACGACCCGCAGGTCCGGCTGCGATTCCAGCACCATGCGAAATCCTGCGCGCACGAGCGCCTGGTCTTCGACGAGCAGCACGGTGATCGGTGGAGTCTCCGGATTCATTTTTGCTCCAACGGAATTCGAGCCAGCACCTGATGCCCGGATCCCTGGTCTCTCCGGCCGAACTCCAGGACGCCGCCATATGCCGACACCCGTTCGCGCATACCGATCAAGCCGAATCCGCCCTTGCCGATGCCGCTTTCGCCGAGGTTCGCGGATGGTGGCCGACCGTGGCCGACCGCCCCAGAGCTTGCCTGCCCAGAGATTCCTTCCCCTGCATTTCGCTGCCCGGAAGTCCCGTGGGCGGCATCTCCCTGCCCGAAGGTTCGCTCCAGTGCGATTCCCCGCCCTGGATTTCGAACCTCGGGACTTGGACTCCCGCCGTCATCGGCGATGCGAACCAGCAATTCCTCCCCGTCCCGCCGTACCGACACCGAGGCGCGCGCATCCACCCCCGCGTGCTTGACAACGTTCGTCAGCGCTTCCTGAACGATCCGGTAGACGAGCAGCCCGATCCCGGGATCGGTATCGCCAATGGAGAATTCGACGTCCAAGACGACCTCCAGCCCGGCCGCCCGCAGATCGGCGACCAGCGGCCCCAGGTCGGCGAGCCCCGGCGCGGGCTTGGCCGCGGCCGGTTCGATCGGACCGGCCCGCAACACCCCGATCGCACGCCGGGTCTCACCGAGCGCTTCCCGCCCCTGCTTCCCGATCGCCCCCAAAGCCTCTACCGCCCGCTCCGGTTGCGCCCGAGCCGCGTACCGCCCACCGTCGGCCTGCGCGATGATCACCCCCAGCGCATGCGCGAGGATGTCGTGAATATCCCGCGCGATCCGGGTCCGCTCGGACAGTACGGCCAGCCGAACCCCCTGCTCGTGCGCGGTTTCCAAGAGCGCGGCCCGCTCGGCGAGCGCCGCGAATTCGCCCCGCCGCGCCCGCTGCCAAGCCCCACCCAGCCACGCCGCCACCACCGTACTGGCCAGAAACGCCCCCACGATCAGATGCGCGAGCGCAGGCATGGGCAACTGCGGCCAACTCCACCCACCCAACACGGCGCCCCCGAGCCCCGCGATCAACCCGATCCCGCTCGCCCGCCCTCGCCCGTGCGCGGCCAGCGTGTACACCGCGATAGGCACCGCCACGTCGGCAAGCACGGCCCCGGTCGTGTCACGCACCGTCACCCACTGCACAACGGCCACGATCCCGACGACCGCCGCCGACCCCTCCGGCCACCGCCGCCGCACCGCCACCGGCGCCAGCAATGCCACGGTGAACACGAAGTAGTCGCCCCCGGCCCCCACCAGCAATCCGACCAGCCCGCACACAATGCCCACCACACCCGCGACCACCGCGTCGACCAGCACCGGCCGCCCACGCAGCCACCCCACCACCCGTTCGCCGACCACCGGCCCACCCTAATCCGGCCCGTCCGATCGGCCCTCACCTCAAGGGATGAGATCGCGCGCTCCCGGCTACGACCTACGGGATAGAGCGGGTTGGTGGCAAAACCCGCGTTGTGGTGTCCCGGTATGACCCCGCTGGCAGTCGCCCAGCACTCGCTTTGTACCGTCCCCGACTCACTGCGGGAACTGACTGATCCGTGTGTTCTGAAAGCTGGTGAACAGCCACATTCCCTGTTGCCGCAACGCGACTCGGGTCTGGACGGACCGCGCTTCGGGTGGCGCGGCCACCCCCGGAGGCATGGGGCGATCGCCCACCGTGACCAGCACCGCGACATTCGGCAGGGGAAAGCGCAGCGTCGTGGTGTCGGGTTCTGCCATGCGGGTGCCTTTCATGAACCCGTCGAAGCCCTCCTGCATGACCGTGGCGAGTTCGGTCCGGCCTTGGACGCGTTCCCCGATCACCGATACGAAATCCGCGTCGGGGGTGAACGTGGCGGCGAAGGCGGTGCCGTCACCTGCGGCCCAGGCGTCCATCTGCGCGCGCAGCAGGGCGAGGACGGCGGTTTCGTCGGTCATGACGCCGCCTGTCCCCGGCGCAGGCCCGCGAACTCGAGGACGGCGAAAACCGCGACGAACGTCGCGCCGGCGAGCATGAAGGCCCGGCCCCGGTTCGTCAGCGGAATCAGGTCCAGGACAGCGAGTTCGACCATGATCACCGCAGAGAGCGCGTTGACCGCGACGACAGCGGCGACCAGGCGAGAGGGTAGCCGCGGGTGGCCCGCGATGAGCAACAGTGCCGCGGCGCCGCCCAGCATGCCGACACCGAAGGGGACCGACCAGGCGGTCGGCAATCCGAGTGGTTCACGCAACAGCGGGGCGGTGGCCAGCAGGAATACGCCGAAAACACCGGTGCTCCAACCATCTACACGCAAGGCGGTGCGGAGCACGGGGCCGGAGTCGAAGGTGATCGTGGTGGTCATGACGCCGACGTTGCCAGTGGCCGGTCATCGTCTCAATGACCTCGAGGGTCATGGCGACCGGCCACTCCGGCCCGATAGCGTGTCCGAGTGACGCGTTCGATGCAGGAATCCCCCGCCGGCACGCTGCTGCGGGAGTGGCGACAGCGGCGGCGGCTCAGTCAGCTGGATCTGGCGCTCGCCGCCGACAGTTCGGCACGACATGTGTCCTGCATCGAGACCGGAAAGTCCCAGCCGAGCCGGGCCATGGTGCTCAAGCTCTGTGATGTCCTGGAAGTTCCTCTGCGCGAGCGCAATACGGTGTTGCTCGCGGCCGGATACGCCCCGGAGTACCGGGAGAGCAGCCTGGACGATGTCCAGCTCACTGCCGCCCGGGCTGCGTTGGACACCATGCTGACCGCGCACGAGCCCTATCCGGCGATCGCGGTGGATCGGTACTGGAATGTCGTCGCCACCAATCGCGCCATGGGCCTGTTCTCCGGCGAGGTCGACGAGCAGCTGATGGAACGGCCCAACGTCTACCGCCTCGCCCTGCACCCCGGCCCGCCCGATGCCACCACGCGCATGATCAACCACGGTCAGGTCCGGGATTTCCTGCTGGAGCGGCTGCTCCGCCAGGTGCGGGCGACAGGCGAACCGATTCTGCGTGAGCTGTACGACGAGGTCTCGCGGTACCCGGTCCCGGCGCATACCGAACCCGATCCCGGTGCACCGACGCCCTTCGCGGTACCGCTGCGCATCGCCACCCCGATGGGTGAGCTTCGCATGTTCAGCACCATGGTCACCTTCGGGGCGCCCTCCGATGTCACGCTCGCGGAACTGGCGATCGAGTTGTTCTATCCGATGGACGAATTGACCGCCGACGCACTGCGCACGCTCTTCACCGCGGGTGCCGGCATCCGACCCTGACAGCCCGCCGGTAGTGAAGAGCGGGAGGCGGGAATCATGGGCCGGCGCGGAGCACGGCTGCGCCCGGTGTGAACCGTGTGGGACGGCCGATGCCGGACCTTCACGGCTTGGATGCCCACGAGGAGTGGCGGAAGGTTCATTCGCGCGGCAGCCGGTCCCGCCGCGCGGTTCCCGAGCACAGCGGGCAGGGGCTCACCCTCGGCGGGATCGGCGGTGGATCAGCCACCCTCCGCTGGTCGCCGCAATCAGGACGAAGGCCCCTATCGCGGTACCGGTCAGGACCCAGGAGCTTCCCGATTCACCCGTGTTCGTCGCGATGAATGCGGACCCGGCGGTGACGGACCCTTCGGGATCCGCGGTCACGTCCCGCGCGTACCGCGGGGTGGTGATCCGATCACCGGAGACCGAGACCTCCAGGGTGACCGGAGTAGTCGTTCCGCGTTGATGGCCGGTGCCGCCGGTGACGAAGACCTCCAGGTAGTACCACCCGGGCATGCTCCACAGTTTCGTGGCGGCGTTGCCGCTGTCGCGATTGCGGTAGAACACCCGGGGTGATTCGAGCGGGTCGAGCACGCGAGTCTGCCCGTCCGTGGCCGATTGCGCGGTGAGCCGGTACTTGGTGCGCAGCGAGTCATCGAGTTGCGCCTCGATCCCGGTGACACCGGAGCAGGGCCCGGCGCTGAGCCGGTAGGACACGCCCTGGCCCCAGTCGAGCGCGACCTTGAAGAACACTCGCTCACCCGCCAGCAGGGTGTCGATGTAGCGGCCGCTGCCCGGCAGCGCGGTGGCGTCGGCGAACGACCCGCCGCCCACCACGGAAACCGATGGGCCGGGCTGCTCGACGAAACCGGCCCTGTTGTTCGCGGGTACGGCGGGACCGGAGTCATCGAGGGTCGGCGGCTCGAGCCGGACCTGGATTTCCAAGGGGCGGTTCAGAACCGGGATGTCCCGATAGCCGTCCGGGTGCGGCCGCGAGACCGCGAAGGTGAATCTGCCCGAGGCTTTGCAGGCGGTCCCGGCATCGGGGAATGCGGCGGTGACGGTCGCCACCGCGCCCTTGTCGGCTCCCGCGATCACCTCGCCGATGGGTGACGTCGTACACGGCCGCCCATCGGGACCGGTCGGGGCGAGCGACAGCATCTCGACGCCGAGATTGTTGCCGGCCGGGAGTATGACCGTGGCCGAGAAGTAGACCCGCCATCCGTCGGGTACGTCGACCGCGTAATGCCTCGCCTCGGAGTCGATGTCATCGACATAGCCACCGGCTGTCAGCACCGGCGCACCGGCGGACGCGGCCGACCCGTCCACCGGGATTCCGCGAACCTGATAGGACCGCAGCGCTTTTGCGACGGTGCGCGGCAACACTCGTTCGAGTGCGACGCCGTCCTCGGCATCGGCGTAGGTTCCACCGGTCGCATTAGCTATGCAGGACAGCTGATCCCGCGCGACCCCGCTGGCACGGAACCCGATCGTGTGAACCCGGAGCCCGATCCCCTGTCCGGCAAGTTCTTTCGCCACCGCGCAGGGTTCCGGCGGCGCGCACGTGTCTTCTCCGTCCGAAACGAGCACGATGCCGCGCTCACCGCCGGCAGGCAGCGCGGCAGCCGCCTGCCGCAGTGCGTACCCGATAGGCGTGTACCCCCGCGGCTGGAGACCGTCGATCGCACTCCGCAACCCGTCGGCGTCGCCCTCCCCAACCGCAACCAGCTGCCGATAGTCCCGACACCCGGCCGCTTGGTCGTCGGGACCCGACCCGGTCCCGGTCCCGTACGCGCCCAGCCCGACCCGCGCTCCAGCGGGCAGCCGGTCCACGAAGGCACCCAATGCCCGCTTGGCGGAGTCCAAACGGGTTCCCCCGGTGTCGGTTTCAGCCATCGATCCGGAGGAGTCGACCACCACCATCAACGGGTTCGACGCCGCCTCGGCGGATGCGGGCCCGACACCGACGGGGCCACCCGCCAACACCGCCAGAATCACAGCGACCACCACGACCCAGCGCGACACGGCCCCGTCCCCTCATCTCGCCTTGAAATGGACCCCTCCGCGACAGACGCTAACCGACAACAGCAGGCCCGACATGCCCCGAAAACACATGGGAAGACCGCTGATTCATGAAATACGCTCGATCGTGCGTAGCAGTTGCCCTGGGGGACCAGCGTTGTCAGGTCAATTCCTCCGTCGCTCCGCGCCCCGCGGCCGTAGCGCGGGCGAGAAAGTCCGTGATCAGCCCGAGCTCGGCGGCGCTGTAGTCGGCGCAGATCCCGTCCAGGGATGCGTTCATCCCGGCGAACAGGCCGAGCAGCTCGGCGTTGCGTTCCCGCAGGCCGCGAACCAGCGTGGCGCGGCGGTCGGCGGGGTCGCCTTCGCGGACCACCCAGCCGCCTTTTTCGAGCCGGTCGAGGATTCCGGTGAGGGTCGCCGGATGCAGCCCGGCCTCGCGCGCCAGCGCCTTCGGGCCGAGCGGGCCGAGCCGGTTGATCACGTCGAGGCAGTCGAGGTCGACGTCCTTCATCTCGAGCCGGCTGCCGACCCGCCGGTTGAGCAGGGACAGCTGATTGCTCAGCTCCCGAAGCGACCCCTTGAGCTCGACGGTCGCCTTCCGATGAGCAGATGTTACCGAATTCATATAGTACGACTCCCAAAATATAATGATACGGTTCTCGTACTATACGACAACCGGATGGACTCATCATGTACCTCGTGACCGGAGCGACCGGCATCATCGGACGCCCACTCGTCGAAGAACTGCTATCGGGGGGCGCCGAGATCCGGGCCATCACCCGCGACCCGCAGCAAGCCGGTTTCCCCGTCGGAGTGGAAACCTTTGCGCCCGAAGCGATTCATACCGCGCTGCGGGGTATTCACGGGCTGTTCGTCCACCCCCGCGCCGCCAAGGACAACACCGACGAGCTGCTCCGGCTCGCCGCCGAACAGGGCGTCCGGAAGGTGGTCGTGATGTCCGCGATCAACGTGGACGACGACCCCGGCCAGCAGCCCTCCCGATACAACGGTGACCGCAATGCCGAGGTGGAGCGCGCCGTCACCGCGAGCGGGCTGCCGTGGGTTGCGGTGCGGCCCAGCTCATTCGCGATCAACACGCTCGGGATGTGGCGTGGCCAGCTCGCGTTCGGAGACACCGTCCGGGGGCCGTACGGCGGTTTCGCCGAGGCGGTGATCCACGAGCGCGATGTCGCCGCGGTGATCGCCCGGGCGCTGCTGGACGACGCGCTGCTCGGCCGCAGGATGTCCATCACCGGGCCCGAGGCGCTCAGACTCGACGAGATGGTTCCGATCATCGGCGCGGCGATCGGCAGGCCGCTGCGATTCCAGGAGGTCCCCGCCGAGGCGGCCGCCCAGGCCATGATCCGGAACGGCCTCGGTGAGCAGTTCGTGCGGGCGCTCATGGCGCGCTACCGGCGCGAGATGGAACGACCCGCGACGGTGACGACCGAGGTCGAGACGATCCTCGGCCGTCCCGCCCGCGGCTTCGCCGACTGGGTCGCCGACCACGCGGGGGCATGGTCGTGACGAAGTTCGCACGCTTCGCCGGCCTGCTCTTCACCGGCCTCTTCGCCGGATTCCTTGTCGGCGTTCTGGTTCTGGAGCTCTCCCTGCGGAACTTCGACGGCTCGGTCTACACCCGGGTCCGGCTCGTCGAGCTCGACTCGCTGGACAAGCTCGCCACAGCCACGCTGCTACCCGCGCTGGCCGCCACAGCGGTATCGGCCTTCCGGACATTCCGAACGAATACCCGGTGGTGGGCGGTGGCCGCGCCGGCCCTGCTCGTGTTCGTCCTCGGCCTCACGATCACGGTGAATCTTCCGATCAATGCCGACCAGCTGGGGTGGAATGTGCAGTCTCCGCCCGCCGATTGGTCGGAGGTGCGGGACCGCTGGCAGATCGCCCACACCGTGCGAACGGTGGCCGCGGTTCTCGCCTTCGGATTCCTCGCCCTCACCACCGTGCTGCCCAGCCGGGGTGCTTCCCCGCAGACGGTTGCCGAATCCTCACGGGAGACGTGACCATATCTCCATCCACCCACGCACTTCGGCCATCTCGGAGTCGCTGCCGTGCCGAAGATTTCGAAGCACGATGAGGTCGTTCTTGATCTGCCGGAGCTCACGGATCCGGTCGATCGGCAAACTCCGCCAGTGCGACGAATCCGATTTCGCGCGATCGAGTTGACCGGTGCGACGATCGAGAAACCATCGGTAGATGGAGGCACTATCGCGCACCGGATCATCGATGTCGGGACCGAACCTGTTGATCATTGCCACCCGCAGGTTCATGGCATCGCGGAGCTGGCTCTGCCGATAGGACTCGTCGTCGGTCGACTCGGCGATCAGCTCCCGAATCGCGATCGAGACACGCGCCCGGTCGAGAGCGGACCCACCTTCGATGCGCATCGCATCTTGTCCGGCGACCTCGGCCAGCCCGAACCAGTTCGACTCGGCCGGCGACGGCGCGTGCGTACGCAGCCAGCCCGCTACGTCGGCCGGTGCCAGCAGAACAAGCTGATCCAGCAGTTCCGCAACGCTACTCATCACAGTTCTCCGGCGACTGGAGGACGATCCCGAAGGACCCGAAAACTTCACGAGCAACTTTACGGTCGCCCGGCGGGGGTGCCCTACCGGTCATTTATCGCGCCAGCCGGGCCGCCAAGTACGGCGCTGTCCGGCTGTCACGCGCCGCGGCCACCCGCGCGGGCGGCCCGGCGGCGACCACCCGCCCACCGCCGTCGCCCGCCCCGGGCCCCAGATCGATCACCCAGTCGACCCCCGCCACCACCGTCATGTCGTGTTCGGCGACAACGACGGTGTTGCCGGCGTCGACGAGGTGGTGCAGCTGACGTTCGAGCAGTTCGACATCGGCGGGATGCAGCCCCGTGGTCGGCTCGTCGAGCACATAGAGGGTGTGACCGCGGCGGGCCCGCTGCAACTCGGTCGCGAGTTTGATGCGCTGCGCTTCACCGCCGGAGAGTTCGGTGGCGGGCTGACCGAGACGCAAATAACCGAGTCCGACCTCGCGCAAAGTGCGCAGACTCCGTGCCGCGCCGGGCAGATCGGTGAGGAACTCCGATGCCTCGTCGACGGTCATCGCCAGCACATCGGCGATGGTGCGGTCGCGGTAGCGCACCTCCAGCGTCTCCTCGGAGTAGCGCGCGCCGTGACAGGTCGGGCAGGTGGCGTAGGTACCGGGCAGGAAAAGGAGCTCCACGGCGACGAACCCCTCGCCCTGACAGGTCGGGCAGCGCCCCTCTGCGACGTTGAACGAGAACCGCCCCGCGGTCCATTTACGTTGGCGCGCTTCGTCGGTCGCGGCGAACACCCGCCGCACGGCGTCGAACATACCGGTGTAGGTGGCGAGGTTCGAGCGCGGCGTGCGCCCGATCGGGCGCTGGTCCACGGTGACCAGGCGATCGATGCCCGCGAGTCCGTCGGCGCTGACCCCGATGCTCGCGTCCTGATCGAGGTCGATGAGCGCCGCATCCGGATCGCCGCCGTCGGGTTCCTCGGTGTCGGGCGGCGCCCCGCCGGGGGACAGATGGCGGGTGACGACATCGCCGAGCACCTTGCACACGAGCGTCGATTTCCCCGATCCGGAAACACCGGTGACCGCCGTGAACACCCCGAGCGGCACCTCCACCGTCAGATCGCGCAGATTGTGAAAACGGATGCCGCGCAACCGCAATGTGCCGATCGGAGTGCGCGGTTGCCGGGACGCACGCGGGCGATCGCCGAAAAGATAGGGGCGGGTCACCGACGCGGTCGCCGCGGCCAAGCCCGCGACCGGCCCGCTGTAGACCACTTCCCCGCCGAGCTCCCCCGCCCCCGGTCCCACGTCGACGATCCAGTCCGCGCGACGCACCACGTCCATGTCGTGTTCGACCACGAACAGCGAATTGCCCGCTCGCCGTAGCCGATCCAGCACGTCGAGCAGCGGCTCGGCATCGGCCGGGTGCAGACCTGCGGAGGGCTCGTCGAGCACATACAGCACCCCGAACAGCCCCGCGCGCAGCTGAGTCGCCAGGCGCAGCCGCTGCAATTCTCCCGGGGACACCGTCGGCGTGCGGCGATTCAGACTCAGGTAGCCCAGGCCGAGATCGATGAGTACCTGCGTGCGGGCGACCAGGTCCGCCGCGATCAGGGTGGCGACCTCGGTGAGTTCGCCGGATTCGGTGGATTCCCAGGCGGCGCCGGCCTCGGCGCGGTTCGCGGCCGGACGCAGTGCGTCGACGAGATCGGTGAGCGACAGCGCGATGTACTCCGCGATCGTCCGCCCGGCGAACGTGACGGCCAGCGCCTCGGGTCGCAGCCCGGAACCACCGCAGACCGGGCAGTCGATGCTGTCGACGAATTGCAGCACCCGCCGTCGCATGGTGGCACTCTGCGAGTTGGCCAGGGTGTGGCGGACGTGGCGTTCCGCGCTCGAGAAGGTGCCGTTGTAGTAGTAGTCGGCCTGCACGGGATGCGACTGCGGATCGATGGTGACGGTCGGCTGCTCATCGGTGAACAGGATCCAATCCCGTTTGGCCTTGGCGATTTTGCGCCAGGGCTTGTCGATGTCGTAGCCCAGCGTCACCAGGATGTCGCGAAGATTCTGACCTTGCCAGGCGCCGGGCCACGCGGCGACCGCGCCCTCCCGGATCGTCAGCGACGGATCGGGCACCAGCGTTTCCTCGGTCATCCGGTGAATACGCCCGAGCCCGTGGCACTCCGGACACGCGCCGACCGCGGTGTTGGGCGAGAACGCGTCGGAGTCCAGCCGCTCGCTCGCGCCCGCCGGGTAGGTTCCGGCCCGGGAGAACAGCATCCGCAGCAGATTCGACAGCGTCGTCACCGTCCCGACCGTCGAGCGCGATGTCCCCGCCCCGCGCCGCTGCTGCAGCGCGACCGCGGGCGGCAATCCGGTGATGTCGTCGACTTTCGGCGCTCCGGTCGGCAGCAGCAATCTACGCGCGTAAGGTGCGACGGACTCGAAGTAGCGACGCTGGGCTTCGGCGTAGATGGTCCCGAACGCCAGCGACGACTTCCCCGAGCCGGAGACGCCGGTAAAGGCTACGAGCGCGTCACGGGGTGCTTTCACATCGACAGACCGGAGGTTGTGCACCTGGGAACCGCGCACGCGGACGAAGTGGTCGAGCTCCTGCTCGGGTGCCATCCGGTCATTCTGCCGCACTTCCGGATGCAATTAGCAACAATTTGGCTACCACTCGCGATGGACGGTGCGGGCCGGAGGCGGTCCCGCCTGATCAACCGTGCGAGTACATGCCCTCCACCAGCCCCGCGTTCGTCGCCCGCCGCCTACCGCTCTGCCCGGCTACCGCCCTGCCCGGCTACCGCGATGCCCGTGCAGCGTGCTCACGAGCGAGATCGGCGACCACCCGCGGCAGCAAGTCGTGCTCCGCGGCCAGCACCCGCGCGGCCAACGATTCGGCGGTGTTCGACTCCCGGCGATGCCGGGCGGACCACAGGGAGTTGGTCGGACCACTGCCCTATGGTGTGGCTGCATCAGCCGAACGTGAAGAGGGTTGCATGGAGAAGCGGTACGGGCGTCGGGAATATGTTGAGATCACGCGGTTTATGTCGCCGGGCCGGGACGATCATGTTCGCGCTATCGAGCGATGCGAGAACGATGATGTCGCGCGTGAACAGATGTTGACCCGGCTCGAAGCCGACCGGAAGATCGTCCAGTTCGACAGCAAGGCGCCCCTGGAGAGTGTTCTCCGTCGGCTTCGGTCCCTGTTCATGTATCCGACAGAGATGAACCTGCGCTGGACGAAAGCCCTCAGCGCCCGGTTCGAGACCTACGGATCCATCGACGGCGTGGAAGCGTTGCTCGAGTACGTCGGCGAGCGAAGCCTCACGGTCGGAACCGCACTGGTCTCGATAGACACGCAAAATGACTGGTATGCACTCGCTTTCGTTTCCGAACGAAGCAGCCATGCACTCGCCGCCATCGCACCGGGGTACATCGGGACGCTTCGGAGCGGAAGCGAAAGCAGCGAGCGGTCCAGTGTCGCGCGTGGCCCGCTGGTCGCCCGGGAATCTGGATTCGCGAATCCGGAGAGCACACCCGGCGTTTCGTGGATGGCGGTGTATCTGCTCGGGGCCGACCCGCATGCCATCCTGTGCGATCTGGGGCTGACCGATACCGGAATCAACTATGCCCCGGGCATTTCCACACTTGCCTGCGCGATCCTGCCGGAATGGGTTGTCGTCGTCGACCACCGCGCCGAAAGTCTCGGTTATGTCGGGAACGCTGAACTACTGCAACGCCTTTCCTGCCGAGGCACCTACGTGGTTGCCTGCTTTCGGTCAGCGGATCAGCGCAGGAGCAGCGCCGTCCAATATTTCGGCGGGAACCGATACTGGGCGACGCACCATGATCCCGATCGATCCGAAGGTGGAAACCACCTCGACTACTGGGGCAATCTCTACTGGGACTTCGCGAAAATCCGTGCCGCAGGCTGGAAAAAGCACAAGAAGTCCCCCGACCAGGGACACCTCTACCGGGTTCCTCTGGCCGCCGCGCACGAGTGGACCGGGTTCGTCGACACCACTCCGCTCACCGAGGCGAGACGGAACTGATCACGGAGGCTCGAGAGGCCATACCGGTCCGACCTCAGCAGCGCGCGCACATGCCGATCAGCGGCATTGTGTCTCCATCGGCTATCGCGCCTGCCTGCGAATCCCACCCCGCCCGGCACTCCATTCGTGCTCCGGCGAACCTCGCCCGCGGTCATCGAATAAGACAGACGGTCGGGGGCGGGTCCCGGCAAAACAGGTACGGCACCCCCCCCGCGAAGGGAAAGAG
>NZ_JBEXUS010000120.1:0-23756 GCF_040614455.1 Nocardia sp. NPDC005978 | reverse complement strand
GCGGGATCGCGGGCGCGGTCACGCGGCCGCCGGGTGGTCGGCGCCGGCGGGGATCGACCGCGGGTGAGGCAGTTCACTATTGGCTACCGAGGAGATTCGATGCCGAATGGAACCAAAGGGTGGTGTATACGATTCGACCTGGGAAATCATTGACCCTGCCCGACCTGCCGCCTGGGTGATAACCCAGCCTTCACTTGCTGGTCACCCGACCGGCAACCATTCAGCGGCACGCTATCGCCGCGCACGAAGCCTGTCAATCCACCCCGGGCCCGCCCGAAGTGGATTCGCCGAGACCACATTTGCGGGTAACCGCGCGGGTGGGTAGGAGGCCGGACTATCGCACCGGCGCGCTCGAGCGGGGTCGTGCCGCGCCCTGTACAGGAAAGATCGATCGCTGCCCCGGCCACCGTCGGTGCGCACCCTCTCGGCGCGCACGTCCAGCGCCGGGTGACGCGGGGGCCATCGCGGCGCGTCGTGCACGACACGCTGACCGGTCCGCCGTCCGCCCTGTGAACGTAACCACATCGCCCGGGCCGCCGAACTCGCTGTCCGCATCGGCCGTAAACCACCCATTCGGATCATCCGGCCGCACACCCCATCTCGCGCACGCCGGTCTGTTCTTGCCGCGCGGTTCGGTCGCCCTCGTCCCCGCCTCACACCGTGTGGGATGGGCGGTGTGACGACCCGGCCCTGATCGGCCGGCGGCAAGCGGCACGGGCGAACGTCGCCATGGCCGAAGCCGCGGATTCGGGCCGGGAAAGCTTCGGGTACACCATGTTCGGCAAGGTCGTGGACGGCATTGCCGCGGTGGACGCATTCGAGGGTGTGCGCGCACCGGTTCCGAGGGCGGGCACCAGGATGTGCCGGCCGAAGGTGTGACCATCCTCTGCTGCCCCGCGGGTATCGGATCCGGACGGTGTCGATACCGCTCGTTCGAACCGGCGATCGGTGACCTTCTGGACCGGAGTGCCGCGGCGGGGCGGGCGGCACACGAATTCGGCGACGCCGCCGTCGATTCTCGTCTGAACCGTGGCGGCCGCGTGGCTGTGCGCCGCATCGAATCGAGCAGCGCCGCATCGAATCGAGCACCCCCGCAACGCCTCGGGGTTCGCCGGACCGGCTCACCCGCGAGTCCGCCGCGACGCCGGTATCGATCCCGGATCAATCCCGGGCGTGGACCGCGGCCAGGCGGGCCGCGCGGATCGCGTTCCACAGCGGGCGCAGCAGGGACTCCTGGGCGGCTATCGCCGTGCCGGAGACCGGGGCCGAGGCCGGAGCGCGTTCGGCGACGGTCAGGATCGCGGCCACCTGATCGGCGGTGTCGAGGATGCGGCGGGCGCGCAGGGGGAGCGAGTCCGGATAGCCGTGCTGGGAGTAGGCGGCGAGCTCGTCCTCGATGAGATCGCGGGGGCTGGGGCCGTTGGAGTCCACGCGCGTGGTGTGCAGCTGCTGCAGCGCGTCCGCGGCGTCGCGCACGGCCTGGCGCATGGTGTATTCGGCCTCCCCGAGCGGCATCTCGGATTCGGTGGCGAAGGGGATGGGGGTGGCGTAGACCCGCCACTGCAGGGCGTCGTCGTCGGTCCAGACCGGGACCAGTCCGGTGCCCCGGGTGCCGGGCGCGCCGACGTACAGCCCCTCCCCGGCTTCGGTTGCCGCGGCGGCGAATTCGGTGCCCACCGGCAGTCCGCGCACATCGCCGGGAATGGGCAGCACCAGCCGGACCTGTGCCTCGGGGGACATGGTCGCCTCGCGAATGAGCTTGAGCAGCACCATGATCCCCGCACCGGGCGCGGTCTCGGCACTCTCGTCGTCGGCCCACGGTAACCCGGTGTGACCGCCGGTGACCGGGTCGCCCGCGGCCACGCTCTGTCGCGTGGCCCACACGCGCAGCGCGTCCAGCACATCGTCGGGCGCGCTGCGGCCGGCGACCCAGGAACCGGCCCACACGGTCAATGTGGCACTCGGGCTACTCATGCCTACGAGGATAACTGGCGGGCTACTACGGTTCGGTGCGGAAACCGATGTCCGGGTGCGCACGGATTTCGGCGCGGTGCGCTACTGCGGTTCGGTGACGAAATCGATGAGTCGTTCCACGGCCCCGATGAGCGGTGTCTCCAGATCCCGGAACGACTCGACCGCGTTGTAGACGCGCCGCCATCCCTCCTGCGGCGTACCCCAGCCGAGGCGGCGGCAGATGCCGGTCTTCCAATCCTCGCCGCGCGGCACCTCCGGCCAGGCCGCGATGCCGACCGCGGCGGGCCGGACCGCCTGCCACACATCGATGTAGGGGTGCCCGGTGACCAGCACGTGCGGTCCGAGTCCGGTGGTGAGCCCGGTCTCCTTGGAGCCGGTCACCAGGTGATCGACCAGAACCCCCACGCGCGCGCCCGGCCCGGGCGCGAACTCGGTGAGCCGCGCGGCCAGGTGGTCGAGCCCCTCGAGCTGCTCGACCACGACGCCCTCCACGCGCAGGTCGTGACCCCACACCCGCTCGACCAGGGCGGCATCGTGCACGCCCTCGACCCAGATACGGCTGGCCCGGGCCACCCGCGCCTTGTGATCGACCACCCGGGTGGACCCCGACGCCGAACGGGTGGGCTGTTTCGGCGCGGCGGCGACCGGGCGCACCAGGGTCACCGGCCGGCCGTCGATGAGGAAGGCCGCCTCGCGCATGGCGAACAACCGCACCCGCCGGGCACGGTCCTCGAGCTTGACGAAATCTCCGTCGTAGGTGCGGTCGAAACCCACTACCGCACCGCAGAATCCGGAGGCCGCGTCCTCCACCACCAGATCGCGTTCGGCCGCGACCTTCGGAATCTCACGCTTGCGGTTCCGTGCGTGCCCGCTGAAGATGTCACCGCCGTAGCTGTCGCGCCCGCTCATTCGATCGACGGTACCGGTGCCGCGGCGGCTGGGCGGTGCTGCGACACGGCGCGTTGCGGGGGTGAATCGGTCAAATCTGTTGTGACATAGCGGACAAGCATCGCGAGTCATGCCGAATCGGCATCGAATCGCGCTGCGGCGCAGCGCAAGTGCGCGGGCGCGGCGACTCGCGAAGATCGGCGCCGGGCGGCGGGCGCGACGTGTCCCGGGATCGAGGGTGCCCGGGGGTGCGAGGTTGTCGATCTCAGGCCACAGCGCGCCGGAAGGTTTAGTGTGGGTGTGTGGCCGCAATAGTGTGGCTGGTCGCGGGGCTCCTCCTCGCGGCGGCCGAAATGCTCATCGGTGAACTGACGCTGCTCATGCTGGGCGGCGCGGCGCTCGTCACGGCGGGGGTGAGCGCGGTGGCCGGGACGAGCATCGTGGTCGACGCCGTGATCTTCGGCGTCACCGCCGTCGCCCTGCTCCTGCTCGTCCGCCCGATGCTCTTGCGGCGCTACGCGAGTCCCCCCACCACGCCGACCGGCATGGACGCACTACCGGGGAAGTCCGCGAAGGTGCTCGAGACGGTGGACGAGCACGGCGGGCGAGTGAAATTGGACGGTGATGTCTGGAGCGCGCGTCCCTTCGACGCGCAGGAAAGCTATCCGGAAGGAACAACCGTCTATGTCATGCGGGTCGATGGCGCGCACGTCGTCGTTTGGAAGGGGCCGTAGATGGCTGTACTCATAGTCGCCCTGGTCTTAATCCTGCTGGTCGTGGTGGTGATCTTCAAATCGGTGGCGCTGGTGCCGCAGGCCGAGGCCGCCGTCATCGAACGGCTGGGCCGCTACTCGCGCACGGTCTCGGGCCAGCTCACGTTCCTGGTCCCGTTCGCCGATCGGGTCCGGGCCAAAGTGGATCTGCGCGAACGCGTGGTGTCCTTCCCACCGCAGCCGGTGATCACCCAGGACAACCTGACCGTGCAGATCGACTCGGTGGTCTACTTCCAGGTCACCAGTCCCCAGGCCGCGGTGTACGAGATCAGCAATTACATTGCCGCCGTTGAGCAATTGACCATCACCACCCTGCGCAACGTGGTCGGCGGCATGACCCTGGAGGAGACGCTCACCTCCCGCGATCAGATCAACAGTCAGCTGCGCGGGGTGCTCGACGAGGCCACCGGCCGCTGGGGTCTGCGCGTCTCGCGCGTCGAGCTCAAGGCCATTGATCCGCCGCCCTCGATCCAGGAGTCGATGGAGAAGCAGATGAAGGCCGATCGCGAGAAGCGCGCGATCATCCTGACCGCCGAGGGCCAGCGCGAGGCGTCGATCAAGACGGCCGAGGGTCAGAAGCAGGCCGCGATCCTGTCCGCCGAGGGCTCCAAGCAGGCGTCGATCCTCTCGGCCGAGGGTGAGCGGCAATCGCGCATCCTGCGTGCCCAGGGTGAGCGCGCCGCCGCCTACCTGCAGGCCCAGGGCCAGGCCAAGGCCATCGAGAAGGTGTTCGCCGCCATCAAGAGCGGCAAACCCACTCCCGAGCTGCTGGCCTACCAGTACATGCAGACCCTGCCGCTGGTCGCCAAGGGCGACGCCAACAAGGTATGGCTCGTCCCCAGCGATTTCGGCAAGGCCCTCGAGGGCTTCGCCCGCAACTTCGGCACCCAGGGCGAGGACGGCACCTTCCGCTATCAGCCGACCCCGGACGACACCGCCGCCGAACGCCCCGAGGACGATGCCGACGAGGTAGCCGACTGGTTCGACACCGCGACCGACCCGGCGGCCGAACGCGCGGTGCGCGCGGCCGAAGCCGATGCGCGCGCCCCGGCCGATCCCTCGGGATTGCCGTCGGCGCCGCGTCCCCGGGCCGAGCAGCCGGTGTTCCCGGATCCGGAGGCGCTCGGGCAGCGCCAGGACGCGCCGCCCCAGCAACAGCCGCTGCGCGGTCCCGATCCCCAGCAGCAACCGCCGCGCCGCCCGGAACCCCCGCAGGGTGACGAGCGGTGGCAGCAACCCCCGCCCCCGGGCCGCCCCCTGGGCCGCTAGGTCGCGTCCTCGAGCTCCTGAGCCGCCACGTGATGGCGCCCGGGTGGCGATAGCGCTGCGCCGTTCGGATCGAACGACGCCGTCGACATCGTCAGCGGGGCGAAGGTCCGGTCACCCGCATACGGTCCGGGTCGAAAGTGGTGGTCTGTGTCGGCCCGCCGTGGAGTGGGGTGAGGCTGACGGTGGTGCTGTCAGGGAACGCGACGCGAGGACAGTTGGATCTGACCTCCTGCCAGATCAGGATTCGACGGGCGAACAGGCCGTCGGGTTCGCGAAGCCAGACTCGACAGGATGGGTCGAAGAAATTGCGATAGTTCTCCAGGACCACCTCGACACGGCCGTAGGGGCTGGGCAGGACGGTCTCGTTTTCGGAATCGGGGGTGGCGTTGCTCCAATCGGACCCGCGCAGCGCGAGCCACCACACGGGAAAAATCAGAAGACAGAGGCATAGTGAGAGACTTGTCAAGAGCTTCGCGCGGCGGCGGGCCAGTCGCGATGCGAAGGCTCCCAGGAGCGCGAACGAGAGTGTCCAGCTGGTCAGCCAGATCCATCCGGTGACGAAATCGATTCGGTAGTAGCGGTTCTCGTCCACGGCGACCATGGCGCACCCTGTCCCGAACAGCGCGAGCATGGTCAGTATCCAGATGATTCGCCGTAGGCGGAGTGACCTGACGGCGGGCTCGGGAACCGTCTCGGTTCGTGAAACCTGTTCTCCAGCTGCATCTTTTGTCAACAGGTTCCCACTTCACCCCAATAGTTCCCGGCTCGTGGCAAGGATAGAGGTGCTCGCCGCGGTGGCGGTGAGCACCGTCCGGATCCAAACGCACGTGGTCCCGGTGCCGGACGACTCCGGTACCGGGACCACGGTCTCTCTCGGCGGGCGCGTCAGGCCGCGTCGTGCTCCGGCGCCCCCGCGTTGCCCACGAACTTCGCCCCGCTGATCGAGCGTGACGGCTCGCCGTCCACGCCGACCGGCACCTCACCTTCCAGGGTGGTGCGGTAGAGCACCCGGGTGACGTCGAGGTGGTTCAGGTCGCTGGGGGCCAGGTGCGCGGTCGCGCGGTTGTCCCAGAACGCGAGACTGCCGCGCTCCCAGCGGAATCGGACGGTGTACGCGGGATCGGCCAGCTCCGCGTACAGCAGGTCCAGCAGCGCGTCGCTCTGACGCGGGCTCAAACCCACGATGCGCGTGGTGAACCCGGGATTGACGAACAGAATCTTCTCCCCGGTCACCGGGTGCACCCGGACCACCGGATGCTCGGTCACCAGCGGGGCCTTGGCGACCTTCTTGGCGTAGTCGCTCTCGGAGTCCCAGGCCGGGTTCTTGCCGCCGAACCGGTGCTCGGCGCGCAGCCCGTCGAGCAGCGCCTTGAGCGAATCGGGCAGTCCGGCGTAGACGGCGGCCAGGTTCGTCCAGTGCGTGTCACCACCGCGTTCGGGGGCGATCTCCGCGCGCAGCAGTGACGCCGCGGGCGGATTGACGAGCGGGGAGACGTCGGTGTGCCAGTAGTTGGTGTAGCTGAATTTGCGCACCCCGAAACGCTTTTCGTACAGCCGGCTGTCCACGGCCAGAATCTCCGGGTACTCGGTCGGCGCGTCGTCGTCGTACGGGTGCGAGGGGGTGACCGCGCCGAACAGCCGCGAGAACGCGATCTGCTCGGCGTGCCCGATCTGCTGGTCGCGGAAGAACAGCACCTTGTACTCGTGCAGGGCCGCGGTGAGTTCGGCGACCTGGTCCGCGGTGAACTCCCCGCGCAGATCGACATCGGTGATCTCCGCGCCGATATGCCCGGCGACGGGAACGACGCGGAAGGACCCGGCGGATACGGTGACGCCGGTTTCGGTGACGGTGGGTTCGGAGACAGTGGTCATAATCGTGCCCTTCGTTCTCGAAAAAAGATGGGGGACATGCGTTGTGCGCATGCCCCCCCGGTTACTAGGCGGTGGCCTGAATGTCGGTGCGAACCGCGAACTGGCTTTCCACAGGCTCGAGCCCGTAGTGCCCGCGCAGCGTGGTGGCGGTGTACTCGGTGCGGAAGAGCCCGCGCTCCTGCAGGATCGGCACCACCCGGTCCACGAAGTCCTCGAGCCCGCCCGGCAGGTACGGCGGCATGATGTTGAAGCCGTCCGCCGCGCCCTGCTCGTACCAGGTCTGCAGATCGTCCGCGATCTGCTCGGGTGTACCGGCCAGGGTCCGGTGCCCGCGCCCGCCGCCGAGTTTGCCGATGAGCTGGCGCACGGTCAGCTCCTCCTTCTCGGCGAGCTCCTTGACCAGCGTGAACCGGCTCTTGCCGCCCTCGATCTCGCTCTCGTCCGGCAGCGGCGGCAGCGGTGCGTCCAGCGCGTGTTCGGTGAGGTCGATGCCCAACAGGGTGGAGAGCTGGCGCAGGGCGTAGTCGGGGGAGATGAGGTCGGTGAACTCCTGCTCGAGCGCCCGCGCCTCTTCCTCGGTGTCGGCGATGAACGGCACCAGCCCGGGCAGCACCTTGAGCTCGTCGGCCGAACGGCCGAACTTGGTCAGGCGCGCCTTGAGGTCGCGGTAGAAGGCCTGGCCTTCCTCGAGAGTGCGCTGCGCGGTGAACACCGCCTCGGCGTAGCGGGCGGCGAATTCCTTTCCGCTCTCCGAGGATCCGGCCTGCACCAGCAGCGGCCGCCCCTGCGGGCTGCGCGGGGAGTTCAACGGCCCGCGGACCTGGAACCGGTCCCCGCGATAGTCGATGGTGTGCACCTTGTCCGGGTCGGCGAACACCCCGGCCTCGGGATCGAGCACGATGGCCCCGTCCTCCCAGCTGTCCCACAGCTGGATGGCCACGTCCACGAACTCCTGGGCGCGCTCGTAGCGGCGAGCGTGCTCGGGAATCGAGTCGTAGCCGAAGTTGAACGCCTCCTCCTCGTTGCCCGAGGTGACGATGTTCCAGCCCGCCCGGCCGCCGCTGATGTGGTCCAGCGAGGCGAACTTGCGGGCCAGGTTGAACGGCTCGTTGTAGGTGGTGGAGGCGGTGGCGATGAGCCCGACGTGCTCGGTGGCGCTCGCGATGGCGGCCAGCAGCGTGACCGGCTCGAACACCGCCAGGGTGTTGCGCTTGATGCGCGGCCCCACGGCCAGCCCGTCGGCGAAGAACACCGAATCGAGCCTGCCGCGTTCGGCGATGCGGCCCAGTTCCTGGAAGTGCTTGACGTCCAGCACCTGATGCTCGGCGGTGCGCGGATGCCGCCAGGCGGCCTCGTGATGACCGACGCCCATGAGGAAGGCATTGATGTGGAACGGCTTGCGGGACATGAAGAGTGTTCCTCCGGAGAAGTTTTCGACGGAAAGGGTCAGTGATCGGCCTGCACGCGCCAGCGTGAGAGCCTGCGCTCGAGCAGCACGATCAACCCGTTGAAGGTGAGACCGACCAGCGAGATGGCGACGATGCCGGCGTACATGGCCGGGATCTGGAAGTTCTGCTGCGCCGAAGTGATCAGGTAGCCCAGACCCGCTCGCGCCCCGACCATCTCGGCCGCGATGAGCACCAGGATCGAGGCCGAGGCGGCCATCCGGATACCGGTGAAGATGGCGGGCACCGCCGCGGGCAGCACCACCTTGGCGAACAGCGGCACCGGGGAGAACCCGAGCGAGACAGCGGATTTGATGAGCAGCGGATCGACCGTGCGCACGCCGCTGATGGTGTTGAGCAGAATCGGGAAGAAGCTGGCGTACACCACGAGCGCGACCTTGGAGGTCTCGCCGATGCCCAGGATGAGCACGAACACCGGCAGCAGCGCCAGGGCGGCGGTGTTGCGGAACAGCTCCAGGAACGGGCTCAAGAACTCCGCGACCGGGCGATACCAGGCGATGGCCACACCCACCGGCACCGCCGCGACCAGCGCGATGGCGAAGCCGGCCAGCGAGCGCGACAGACTCGCGCTCACGTGCTCGGCCATCTGACCCGAGCGGATGAGCTCCTGACCCGCGTCGACCACGGTGGTGAACGGCGGCAGAAACACCGGATCCACGATGCCGACCCGCGGCGCCACCTCCCAGAACACCAGGAACAGCGCGATGACGACGCTGGGCTTGAGCACCCGCCACAGCAGGTGGCCCGCGGTGCGGGCCAGGCGGATTCCGGTCTCCCGGCCGCTCGCGCGCGCCGGGGTCGCGGGCGGGGCGGCGGTGCCGGGCTCGAAGCGGACCGGGCTCTCGGCGATCTGTATCGCGCTAGACATGGGTGTTCCTCCGATCGGCGCCCGCCAGGGCGGCCTGCTCGAGATCCTGGGCCCGCGCGACCTCGTCGTGCAGGAGCGACCAGATGTGGTGCCGGACTTCGCGGAAGCGCTCGCTCGAACGCACGTCCGGATCGCCGTCCCGATCGAGGTCGATGTCGACCACGGCCTTGACCCGGCCGGGCCGGGAGGTGAGCACCGCGACCCGCTGCCCGAGGTACACGGCCTCGTCGATGCCGTGGGTGATGAACAGGATCGTCTTGCCGGTGGCCTTCCAGATGCGCAGCAGTTCGTCCTGCAGGGATTCGCGGGTCTGCGCGTCCAGGGCCGCGAACGGTTCGTCCATGAGCAGCACCTCCGGATCGAAGGCGAGGCTGCGCGCGATGGCCACGCGCTGCTTCATGCCGCCGGACAGCTCGTGCGGATACCGGTCGCCGAACGCGCCGAGCCCGACCAGCTCGAGGTAGTGCTCGGCGATGGCACGGCGCTCCTTGCGCCGAATTCCCTTGGCTTCCAATCCGAATTCGATATTCGTGCGCGCGGTGCGCCACGGCAGCAGCGCGTACTGCTGGAAGACGATGCCCCGGTCCAGGCCCGGCCCGGCGATCGGCTTCCCGTCCAGCAGAATCTGCCCGGAGGTCGGCGTGGTCAGTCCGCCGAGCAGATCGAGCAGCGTCGACTTGCCCGAGCCGCTGGGCCCGACCAGGACCAGGAACTCCCCGTCCCGGACCTCGACGCTGATGTCCTCGAGCGCCGTGAACGACTCCCGTGTCCCGCGAATCGGGAATTCCTTTCGCACTTCGCTGAGTGCGAGCTTCACCGCCGTGCTCATTTCGCCGCCACCGCTTCGCCGCTCGGCCCGCCGGTGGCGGGGTAGGTGCCATTGCTGTACGGGTTGAACTCGTTGGTGAACAGGTCCTTGGCCGCGTACTTGTCCGCGGGCAGTTCGCCGTTGCGCACCAGCCAGTCCAGCCAGACCTGGAATTCGCGCTCCTCGACCACCGCGCCGGGCACCGGGATGCCCGAACTGCGCCAGTACTTCAGCAGTGCGACGTTCTCGTTGCGGCCGCGCTGGGAGATGATCGACTCGAACTTCTTCAGCACCTCGTCGCGCGGGGTGACCTGCAGCCAGCGGGTGGCGCGCGCGGTGCCCTGCACGAAGTCCGCGACGGCGTCCGAATGCTGTTCGGCGTAGTCCTTGCGGAAAACGTAAGTGCCGTAGTCGAACTGGCCGAACAGATCCTTGTCCGTGTACAGCGGGTGGATGCCGCCGCGCTCGAGCGCGTTGTCGCGGAAGATCGAGCCCAGGGCCGCGGCGTCGATCTGCCCGTTGCGCAGCGCCTCCTCGGTGTTGGCCGGCGGCAGCACGACCAGCTGTACCTGCTTGATCTCCGCCGCGCTCAGACCCTGCCGGTGCAGCCATTCCCGGGTAACGAATTCATGGTGTGCGCCAAGGGTATTGACGCCGACTTTCTTGCCGATGAGATCCCGCGCGGAGGTGATGCCGGAATCGTCCTTCACGAAATAGCCCGTGAAGGATTTGTCGTCGGCCCCGTACGACGACAGCACCGAGGTGACCGGCGCGCCGCCGGCGACGAGTTTGATGACCGCGCCGTTGAACGCGCTGCCGAATTCGATCTGCTTGGTCGCCGCGGCCTGGATATTGGCCGGACCGCTGGTGGTGTCGCCCTCCCAGTGCAGGCTGATCTTGTTGAAGTAGCCGAGATCGGCGGCCAGTTCGAACGGGGTCACCTGGCCGGTCTGGCCCTGGTACCGCAGCACCGTCTTACCGTCGGCGGTGGTGGCGGGTTCGGAGCTGCCGCAGGCGGTCACCGTCGCGAGAACGGCTGCCGCGGTGAGCGCGGCGGCCACGGTGCGCAGCACGCGCGGTGGTCGGAGCGATGAGAACATGGATGAATCTTTCGGTGAAATCGGCTGTCGCATGGCGGAGTACGGGCATGGCGATCAGGGCCGACAGGCACCGGGCGCGAGGCGCATGAGATCCACGGCCCGGCGGCGCGTGAGCGGGGTGTGCGAAGTCATTCCAGGCCCTTTGGGAGAGTGCGGAATCGGCAGATCGGAATGGAACTCATGGTGGCGGCGGGCCCGCCGGGGGAGCAACCGCCATTTCACGATGTGGAAATCAGCGTGATTCTAATTGCCGATCGGAATCCATTGTGTCGCCGCCATTTTGGAAAAGCGGTCCGATCCGCCCGGCCGCGATGCGCATGGCGGGGACGATGCTGCGCACCAGATCGGCGTCCAGGCGGGCCGAGCGCGCCTGCACCGCGAGCGCACCGTGCACCCGGCGGTCGGAGCCGACGATGGGCACCGCGATGGCGCGGATGGGGTCGGCGGTGTCCAGGATCTCCGAGGCGAACCCGGTGCGCCGGACCCGGTCCAGATCCGAGTGCAGCAGCGTCGGGCGCTGCCGATCCCGCCGTCGCGACTCCTGTTCGGCGGCGCGCTCCTGTTCGGCGACCGTGCCGGTGGGCGCGTAGGCCAGCAGCGCGTGTCCCACCGCGCTCGCGCGCAGCGGCTGGCGGGCCCGGGGCACCTGGTTGTTGCAGAAGAGCACGGGCGGGCGGGCCTGGAAGACGGTGACGGCGTCGCGGTCCTCGGCCACGCTCACGCTCACGGTGATGCGGATGCCGGCGGCCAGGGCGTACAGGTGCGGCGCCGCCGACTCGAGGCCGAGGCGGGCCAGCGCGGGCCGGGCCAGCGCGGCCAGGCCCTGGCCGACCCGGTAGCGGTCGGTCGTGGGGTCCTGTTCGAGCAGGCGGCCGCGCACCAGCGCCTGGGCGAGCCGGTGCGAGGTGCTCACGGGCAGATCCGCCAGGGCGGCCAGCTCGCTGAGCGAGAGCTCTGGATCGTCGCCCTCGAAGCAGTTCAGGACCTGTACGGCACGGTCGACTGCGCGGGCGCCGGAGCGCGGTTCCTCGGGGCTCATGCTTCCTCCTGCGAGACCGAAACGGTGTCCCCAGCACTATTTACATGCTTCTGACCGGGGGCAATGGTTCCGTGCAGCCGGATTCCAGCAGGTCGGAAAGGGTATGGAACTCCCCGATAAAGCGACCGATCGTCCGAAAATATTTTTCATTACGCGATCGGCATCACGATTTTCGAGTGGTCTCCGTCACAAATTCTGCGGTGAATACAACGCGTGTAATTAATGCTGCGTCCGAATTGCGCTGCGAAAATGCCGTGAGTTCGTCCGAGATCTATTTGTCAACCCGTCGTGATCACCCCGTGATTAGTCGTGATTGTTCCGTTACGGTCGTTCTCGGCTCGGATCAACGCCAAGCCCGAACTCGAACCGCCGAACATCGGCAACCCCGTCCCGCGGTTCGCAGTGCCATCGACTTCCCTGGGGACGGGGACCCGCAGCACAAGCTCGGAGCGCGGGCCGGATGGGCGCAGGCCAGGAATCCCCCTATGACTCGTAAGTTCAGCACCCGCATGCTCGTCGCCACCGCCGCCACCGGCATCCTCGCCGCCGTTCCGTTCGCGGTCGGCACCTCGACCGCCTCCGCGGCCTCGGGCAACTGGGACGCCGTCGCACAGTGCGAGAGCAGCGGCAACTGGGCCGCCAACACGGGCAACGGCTTCTACGGCGGCCTGCAGTTCACCCAGAGCACCTGGAACGCCTACGGCGGCGCGGGCAATGCCGCCAACGCCAGCCGCGAAGAGCAGATCCGCGTCGCGGAGAACGTGCTCGCGGGCCAGGGCGTCGGCGCCTGGCCGCACTGCGGCGCCTACCTCTAACGAGGCGCCCGCCGGGCCTCCGACGAGGCTTTCGCCGGGCTCTGCCCGGCCCCCGAACATCGATGACCCCGTACCGCAACGTCGCGGTACGGGGTCATCGCCGTCTCGGGCCGGGGTTGTGCCCGCGCTCGAACTGCTGAACGGTGGAGGGGAGCTTCGACCACGAAGTTCGCTGTATCGCAGGCACGTTCGAGACAGTTGGAGGGGAAACACTTGAAGGCCATCATCGTGTGCACGTCGGTCTCACACGGCAACACCGGCAGGGTCGCCGCCGTCCTCGGGGAGGTGCTGGACGCCCGCGTGGTCGCGCCCGGCGACATCGACGCGGCAGAACTGGCGGATCACGACCTCGTGGGCTTCGGCTCGGGCATCTTCCTGGGGTCGTTCCACGCCGACCTGCGCGGCTTCATCGACACCCTGCCGCAGCGGCCGGGCCGCGCGTTCGTCTTCGCCACCAGCGGGTTCGCCGATGCCGGGCCGCAGCGCTTCTCCCGGCCGCTGGTCCGGCAGCTCGAGGGCAGGGGATTCGAGGTGCTCGACACGTTCTCGTGCCGGGCGTTCGACACGTATCTGCCGTTCAAGCTGGTGGGCGGGATTCGTAAGGGCCGTCCCGACGCCGCGGACCTGGCCGCGGCTCGCGCGTTCGCCGAGGGACTGCGCGCGCGGGTGAACGCGCCGTCCTGACACGAGATCGGGCCCCGCGGCGTACCGCGGGGCCCGATGGTGCGCCGCCTACTACTTCGGGGCGTTCGGGTTGTACTTGTTGGTGTAGAGCTTCGCGACGTCGAGTGCGCCGGTGACCGCGCCGGTGTCGCGGAGCCACGGCTCCCAGCGCTGGAAGTCGATGTCGGAGATCACGCCGTTGGCCGACGGGACGCCCACGGACTGCCAGTACTTCACCGAGGACGCGTCCTCGCCGGAACGCTTGCGGTCGTTGATGATCCGGGTGAACGTGTCGATCACCTGCTCGCGGGGCGTGGTCTTCTGCCACTCGATCGCCTTGGCGATGCCGCCGACGAACGCCTCCACCACCTCGGGGTTCTTGGCCAGGAAGTCGTTGCGGAAGACGTACTGGCCGCCGTTGAACGGGCCGAACTGCTCGTAATCGGTGAAGACCGGGCGCAATCCGCCGTTCGAGAGCGCGCGCTGCTGGAACTGCCCGCTCAGGCCCGCGACGTCGATCTGTCCGCGCCGCACCGCGTCCTCGGTGTTCGGGGGCGGCAGCACCACCAGCTGCACCGACCGGATCTGCTCCTCGCTCAGGCCGTTCTTCTTCAGCGCCGTGTGCACGTCCGCCTCGGCCTGCCCGCCGAGGGTGTTCACGCCGATCTTCTTGCCCAGCAAGTCATTCGGGGTCCGGATGGGGCTGTTCTCGGGAACGTAGAAACCGGTGAAGGTCTTCTCGTCCGAGCCGTAGTAGTTTATCACCGCGGTGATCCCGGCGCCGGCCTGGGCGAGTTTGGCCACCGCGCCGCCGAACGCGCCGCCGAAATCGACCTGGCCGGTCGCGGCGGACTGCACGTCCTGCGGACCGCTGATCGTGTTGCCCTGCCACTCCAGCTTGACCTTGCCGTCGAAGAAGCCGAGATTCTCGGCCAATTCGGGAATGGTGACCTGTGAGGCCCAGCCCTGGTAACGCAGCACCGGCACGCCGCCGGATTCGCGGAGATCCTCTCCGCCGCAAGCGGTCAGCAGCATCGAGACCGTCGCCGCGACCAGCGCGCTCGCAAAGAATCTATTGCGGGCTCTCATGGTGAAACCTTCCCTCGGTAATTCCGCAGCGCGCATTCGCAGTGCGTTGAAAAGAGATTCGAGCACTCGCGATCGCCAGTCGATGGTTGGCATCGCGGAGATTTCAAGAACGTCAGGCCGTTCCGCCGACGGCGCCGAACTGTTCGCCGGGGGTTCGCGCCGCCCGTCGCGGCCACGGAATATAGACGGGTATATAGCGCGCCATCGCCACCGCGCCCAGCATCGAAATCGCACTGATCGAGAGCACCGCCACCGCCAATGGCGCGACGGCGACCAATCCGCTGATCGCCAAGGGCCCCACGAAGAATCCGCAATCGTGTGTGAGTCGCCAGGCCGCGAGGAATTCGGCGCGGGTCGCGGCCGGGGCGACGTCCGCGCCGATGGTCATGATGACCCCGTTGCCGATGCCGTTGCCCACGCCCATGACGACCGCGGCCAGGGTCAGGGTCAGGGCGGTATCGGTGAACGGCACCGCGAGGTACCCCAGGCCCAGGATCACCAGCGACGGCACCGCGATGAAGCGGCGGCCGTAGCGATCCATCAAATGCCCCGCGGGATAGGCGCACAGCACGTCCAGGCCCGCGCCGATGCCGTAGATGAGGCTCGCGGTCGCGGCGGTGGTGCCCAGGTGATCGGCCCACAGCGGCAGCACCGCCTCCCGCGAGGCCCGCGCCGCGCCCATCAGCAGTGAGCCGGTCCCCAGGGTGAGCAGCAGCGTGCGGTGCGCGCGCCCGATGCCGAGCAGCGACAGCGGCGGCTGCGCGGCATCGCGGCTCGTCCCCGAGTCCGGGTCCGGCAGGCGCGCCATCAGGTATCCCGCCAGCGCGATGGCCACGAGCTGCACCACGAACCCGCCCCGGGTGCCCACCCCGAAGATCACCGCCGCGCCCAGGAACGGCCCGATGAAGAACCCCAGCCGCATGGCCCCGCCGAACAAGGACATCGCCCGCGCCCGGCGGTCGAACGGAATCACCTCGGACAGATAGCTCATGCGCGCCAAGCCCCAGATGGCATTGGACAACCCGACCACGATGAGCCCCGCGCACAGCACCGGCACACTCGGCGCGAGCAGACACAGCAGCACCCCGAGCACCCCCGCGGTACTCGCCCCGACGATCGAAAGCCGTTCCCCGAGACGGGAAACGACCTGCCCCGCCGGGATGTCCCCGATGATCTGACCGAGCCCGACCAGCGCGACGGTCAACCCCGCCACCGCGGGCGAGGCGCCCAGATCCAGTGCGGTCAGGGTCATGACCGGCGCCGCGGCTCCCATTCCGACCCCGTATGCCGCGGCGGGCACGTACACGGTGAACAACAGCGGCCGTAGCGAACTCACCTCGACCGGCTTCTCTTCCTGCGGGCAGGAAGTCACGCGACAACTCGACTACTGGCCGACACGACCCTCACGACCTTCGCACCTCGGACGACAACAACATCGATCCACTCTGCGAACCGGTCCGGGCCGAATCAACACTCTTTCCACAGTGTGGAAATCACGCTGATCGCAATCCCGTGGGCGTTCTGTCCCGAAACGGGAACGGCGACCGGGCATCGCGGCGGCGTGCGCCCGCGTGCCCGATCGCCGTCCGATCGGCCTTCGGGGACCGGTCAGGAGACCTCGGCGGGCGTCGCGAGCGCGGCCTGCATGGCTACGCCGTCGACGTACGAGTGCTTCTCCAGGACCGCGCCGTCGCGAACCACCACGAAGTCCGCGAGGTCGACATCGACCGGCGAGCCGGTGACCGAGGTGCCGGTCAGTTTCCACTGGACCACCCAGAAGTCCGCGCCGACGCGCAGGTTGACCTGCGTGAAGGTGAGGTCGGGGACCAGGGCGAAGGTGCCCGCGGCCGAGGCTCGGATCTCCGCGCGGCCGCGGGCGGGTTCGCTGCCCGAGTGCAGGTGGAAAATCGAATCGGGAGTGTGCATTTCGGCGATACGGTCCGGGTCGTGATCGGCCCAGCACGCGTGGTAACGCTCGAACAGTTCCTTGGTGGCATCGGACATGATGTGACGTCCTTCTAAGATACAAACAGGATGACTGTATGTTCCCGGACGGCGCGGGGGCCGGTCAAGGGCCGCGAGCCTTGCGTCGAAACGGGATTCGGGCTTGCCCTAGACTTCGACGTCGCCATGAACCCTGACCGCCGCACCCAAGCCGAACGCTCGGCCGCCACCCGCGAGGCCGTGGTTCGCGCTGCCCGGGAGTTGTTCGGGCAGCACGGATACGGGGCGGTGAGCACCGTGGCGGTCGCCGAGGCGGCGGGGGTCAGCCGGGGTGCGCTCTATCACCAATTCAGCGAGAAGCGTGAGCTTTTCGAGGCGGTCTTCGAGGATCTCGAACGAGATCTGGTCCAGGTGATCGGCGCCGCGGTGGGCCGCGCGCGGGCGGCCGATCCGCTGGCCGGGCTCATCGTGGGGTGTCTGGCGTGGCTGGAGGCCTCCACCGCCCCCGAGGTGCGTCGCATCGCGCTGTTGGACGGGCCCGCGGTGCTGGGCTGGAAACTGTGGCGCGAGATCGAGTTACGGCACACCATCGGACTGGTGGAGAACGCGCTGGCCGGAGCCATGGCGGCGGGGCGGGTGCGCCGCCAGCCCGTGCGGCCGCTGGCGCTGATCATCGTGGGCGCGCTGGACGAGGCGGCGCAGTGCCTGGCCAACTCCGATGACATCGAGGCCGATACCCCGGCGATTCGCTCGGTGATCGAACAGCTGATCTCGGGGCTCGCGCTCGAGGTGCACCGGGACGTGTGAGTCCGCGCGGATCAGGAGTCGTCGCGGGATTCGGGGCCGGCTCCGCCGATCAGCCCCGCCAGCTCGTCCAGCAGTTCCACGATGCGTTTCTGTTGCGCCGGAGCCAGTTTCGGCAGTTCGGCGGCCAATGCGGCGTCGATCGGCTCGCGGCCGCGTGTCTTGAACACCTCGGTGAAGATCACCGGATCCACGCTGACCAGTACCCGGCGGCCGTCGGCCGGGTCGGGGGCGGTGCGCAGCAGGCCGTGCTCGCGCTGGCGCGCCACGATCCGCGAGACCAGGCTCTGCACGATGGCGGTTCGCTCGGTGATGTCGCGGATCGAGGAATCGGGGTGCAGCGCAACGTCTTCGATCACCGCGTACTCGCTCGGGGGAAAGCGCCGCTTACCCGTCGAGCCGGTCGCGGTGAAGGCGATGGAACGCAGGCGTCGCGCGATGAGGTGCAGGTTGGCGGCGTCCATGCCCGCCAATTTACATCACTAGTTATATAACTTAGCATTCATCACTATGTATGGATTCGGTGAGCTCGCCACCCTGATCAAGCACGGTCTCGACACCCAGGTGAACGTGGATCGGCTGCGCCGCCGGCACACACTCGAGGATCGGGTGGCGGGCCGGACCGTGCTCATCACCGGCGCGTCCTCGGGCATCGGGCGGGCCGCGGCCATTCGGATCGGGGCGGCGGGCGCGACCGTGGCGCTCGTCGCGCGCCGCGAGGCCGAACTGCTGGAGGTGGCCGCGCTGATCGAGAGTCAGGGCGGCAAGGCGGCCGTATACCCGTGTGACCTCGGCGATTTCGACGCCCTCGACGCCATGGCCGCGCAGGTGCTGGCCGATCACGGGGGAGTGGACATCCTGGTCAACAACGCGGGGCGGTCCATTCGGCGTCGGCTCGACGAGTCGTACGACCGGTTCCACGACTACGAGCGCACCATGCGGCTCAACTATTTCGCCCCGACCCGGCTCATGCTCGCGCTGCTGCCCGGCATGCGCGAACGCCGGTCGGGGCAGGTCGTGAGCGTGCTGTCGGTGGCGAACCTGTTCGGCGGAGCGGGGTACGGCGCGTACGTGGCCTCCAAGGCGGCCCTGGATTCGCTGACCTCGAACCTGCAGGTCGAAACCCTCACCGAGAACGTGCGTTTCACCTCGGTCTACATGCCGCTGGTCCGCACGCCGATGATCGCGCCCAACCCGCTCTATCAGAACGCGCTCGCCCTGACCCCGGAGCAGGGTGCACAGGTCATCTGTGACGCGATCATCGACCGCCCGCGCCGGCTCGGGCCGTTGCTGGGGCGGATCACCTCGTTCCTGGACAGCGTCACCCCGCATCGGACGGACGCGATGCGCAGCAGGCATTTCCAGCGCGGCATGTGAGGCCCTACCCGGCGCGGTGCGACCGCGCCGGGCGTGCGCGGGCGGTGCTGCGCGGTGTCCGTTCTGCTCAGCCGGGCCGGGCGTCCAGATGTGCCCGGCGCACCCGCTGCAGGAAGTCCTCCAGCGGGGCCTCGTCCGGGCGTTCGGGCAACGCCGAGACGGCGCTGTCGAACTTCTCCTCGTACTCGGCCAGCAGTGCCTTGGCGGCGGCGTCCCCGGACTCGTCCAGCATCTGCCTGCCGAATTCGAAATACGGTTCCGGATCCGGCAGCCGGACGGGCAGCACGCCGGTGGTGTACAGCTCGTAGCCCTGCCACAGCAGCCTGCGGCAGTGCCGGGCGTGCTTGGCCAGCCGCTTGTCACCCAGCCCCTGGGTCTCGCGCCGGTGCAGCATGCGCCGGAACTGCGCCATGGCGTACCCGAAGTAGGCGTGCCGAACCCGTTGCGCGGAAAGGAAACTCGACCGCAAACCCACCAACTCGGTCCCGAACTCGGTGGCGACGATGTAGTCGTCCAGCCACAACACCTCGGTCACCGTCGGGTTGCACGCCAGGATCAACCCCATCGCCTTACCGACCTCGTGATAGGTGGCGTCCGCGCCGTCCCGCCCCTGCCGCGTTCCCCGGTCCCGCGTGGGCGGATGCAACCCAAGAAACGTCCGCGTCGGCTCGACGTAGACACCGAGGTAGTCGACGTCACTGTCCGGGGTGTTCAACCCGTACGCGAACGACCCGACCACACCCTCCAGCATCAGGTCACTCGGCTCACCCATCACACACACCCTCCCGGTCGATTGCCCCGAGTATCGCCGCTGACCTCGCGAACCGACACCGAATATCCGCGTGCGGCAGACTCGGACCCATGCCGGTTCCCCCGATCGTCCTGGACTCCGTCACCACTTTCCTCGCCCTGGCCGACAGTGAACTGCCCGTGTCGATCGAGGGCCTGTATCTGGAAGGCTCTGTGGCGCTGGACGATTTCCAGCCCGATGCCAGCGATATCGACTTCGTTGCGGTGACCTCCCGGCCGCTCGACGCCGAGGCGACCGCGGCCCTGGCGGCGATCCACACTCGCCTCCGGCAGCTGCGGAAGCGGCCGTTCTTCGACGGGATCTACCTCACCTGGGGCGATCTCGCGGCCGGCGCGGACGCTGCCGTCTGCGGACCGGTGAGCCTCGAAGGTGTCCTGCGGGTGAATGCCGCTGCGGGCAAAGGCAATCCGGTCACATGGCAGACGCTCGCCGATCACGGTGTCGTGCTGCGCGGCCCCGCGATCGGCGACTTCGACCTCCGGACCGATCCCGCGGTCCTGGCCGCCCGGCAGAACGCGAATCTCGACGAGTACTGGGCCGCGGGGCTCGACCGGGCGGATCGGTTGTTCAGCGCCCGGGGCGCGGGACTACTCGCCGACTACGGCACGGTGTGGACCGTGACCGGCATCGCGCGCCTGCACCACACCATCGCGACCGGTGGTATCACCTCGAAAAGCGGTGCCGCCGAATACATCACGCGGGCGTTTCCCGATCGGTGGCATCGGGTCGCCGCGGAAGCCTTGCGGCTGCGGCGGGGGAACTCGGCGCGGTCGCTGTACCGGAATCGGCCGGCGCGCAGGCGGGATGTGCTCGAGTTCGGGCGGATGGCCGTCGCGGACGCGCATCGGATCTACGCGGAGCTGTCCGCGGATTCGGGATGAAGCTCGAGGGCGGGGGCGGGTTTGCGCCACCGGTACAGGAGGTGGATGCCGGCCGCGCAGCCGATCGCTATCGCCAGGGAGGCCCAGCCGGCGGCCGGCTCGGGGGTGATGGTCGAGAGGCGATACCACTGGGGGGAGTAACTGACCCGGCCGAAGGAACGGCCGCGCAGACCGGCCGAAGCGGCGGGGACGAACAGCACCGCGATCGCGACTATCGCGCTGGTGGCCCGGGTGGGGAGCGCGGAGGTCAGGTTGTAGCCGCCGATCAGGCCGATAGCCACCACGCCGAAAACCGCCCCGGGAACGCTCGCGCCCACGGTCATGGCCAGCACCGCCGCCACCGCCGAGAGTGCGCCCGAGGCGGCGACGCCCAGGTAGGGGCGCGGGTGACGCCATCCGGCCAGCAGCCCTAGAGCGGTCGCCGCCACGATCAGCGGGTCGGCCCACCACGGGCGCGGCAGGGTGATCACCGCGCTGGCGGCGGTGGAGAAGGCGACCATGAGCAGGACCAGGACGCCGTCGCGCCCGGGCAGCAGCAACGCCGCGAGCATCGCTCCGATGATCACCAGCGCCACCGCCATGACGATCACCGTGGTGCGATGACCGGCATCGGCCAGCCAGCGCGAGGCGATCGCGATCGTCAGCACCACGACCACGCTCGAGATGATCGGCGCCAGCGGCGAGATGAGCACCGGGCCGGGTAGCGGCGTCAGATGACCGCGGATCAGCACCGTCGCCGCGATCAGCGCCAGCGACAGCACGATCAGCCAGAGCGGCGGCGCGCCCCCGAGCATGCCCTCGAACTCGTCGGCGGGACCGGTGACCGCGGGCGACTGCACCAGATCGCCCATGATGTTCGACGCCAGACAACCGAACAGATACGCGCCCGCGGTGATCGCCTGCTGCCACACCACGGGCAACAGCGAGCCGAGAATCACTCCCGCCCACAGGGAGTCGATGAAATTGAAGGTGGTCAGCGAATCGATGTCGACCCACGGCAGGCCCGCGTGATTGACGAGAATGCCGAGCATGGCCACCGTGGTGGCGGCCCAGGCGGTGCGGCTGCTGCTCAGGCTGACGATCGCGGCCGTGGCCAGCACCGCCACGACCGCGCCGGCCTCCATCGCGCGCGGCACGCTGCGGATCATGAGGTCGACCTGCTGGGGTTGAGCGTCGAACCAGCCCGTGCTGATGGGCATCATGATCGCCAGCCCGGCGGTGCTGGCGGCGGTGCAGACCGCCGCCATGCGGATCAGGTCGCGCCAGCCGCCCGCGCTCACCCAGGCGGCGAAGTCGGCGAGGCGGGGGCTACCCGCGCGAATCCCGGCTGAACTCACCGGCTCGCGCGGGGTCGGGGCTGGAGGTCGGCAACCATGATGTGCCACGGTAGCCAGTCGGCGCGGGGGCCGTCTACCTGCGAGTTCGCCCGTGTCCCGGCGGAAACCGGGGGCTGATCGGCGGCGATCACGGTTGCGGTCACCACCCTTCGCCCGAAATGGCTATCGATTCGCAAC
This sequence comes from Nocardia sp. NPDC005978, assembly GCF_040614455.1. Taxonomy (NCBI): domain Bacteria; kingdom Bacillati; phylum Actinomycetota; class Actinomycetes; order Mycobacteriales; family Nocardiaceae; genus Nocardia; species Nocardia sp. NPDC005978. Next base: position 1,801 of record NZ_JBEXUS010000120.1, on the reverse strand, counting down.
CTTGTCACGGGGAGCCGTCGAACCGACCCGGATTGCTGTGTGGGAGTCGCCATCCACCGCGAGTGGGCGAGTCGAAGGCGGCTGTACGGCCCTCGACCCGGTGGCCTGGTCAGCGCCCGCACCCTCGCTCGCGGGCGGCCTCGCCCCCGACGCCCTGCACGTGCGCATCCCCGGCGTATCGAGACACGACGCGTGGGCTCAGCGGTGATGTCGGTGGCCGCTGAAAGACTCCTGATCATGAGGTGGGCCGTGGCGCGTACGAGTGAGGGTGGTGCGCGGCTGTGCCCACTCGGCCCGGACGGTCGTCCGGCCGGGTCCGTTCTGGAGGAGGCGTCGCTGGCGGACGCGGTGTCCTCGCGCCCGGAGGTGGTGCGGTGGGTGTGGCGTTCGACCGCCGACATCTATCGGCAGCTGTTGGCGGCGGGTGTGCGGGTCGCGCGCTGCTACGACGTGGAGGCCGCGGAGTCACTGCTGATCGGGCACGAGCAGGGCCAATCGGGGCAGGCCCGCTCCTTGGCAGCGGCCTGGGCGCGCCTGCACAACCTGCCCGTCCCCGCTGACGCGCCGGTGCGGGCCGCCGACACACAGCCCTCGCTGTTCGAATCCGGCCCCACCCCGCTGCCCTCGGGAACGGACGAGTTCAGCGCCCTGCTGGAGGTCTACGCCGGACAGGTCGCGCGCACCGCCCGCGCCGAATTCCCGGACCGCATGCGGCTGCTGCTGGCCGCGGAATCGGCGGGCATGCTGGTCGCGGCCGAGATGTCGCGCGCGGGTATTCCGTGGCGGGCCGACGTGCATCGCGAACTGCTAGAAGACATGCTGGGGGAACGGCTCTCGGGGAACTCGGAGCCGCGGCGCATGGCGGAGCTGGCCGAGGAGGTCTCGCACGCGTTCGGCGCCGGTGTGCGGGTGCGGCCCGATCTGCCCGCCGACATCATCAAAGCCTTCAACCGTGCCGGAATCCTGTTGTCCTCCACCAGGAAATGGGAGCTCCAGGAGATCGATCACCCGGCCGTCGCGCCGCTGCTGGCCTACAAATCGCTGTACCGGCTGTACACCGCGCACGGGTGGTCCTGGCTCGAGCAGTGGGTGCGCGACGGGCGGTTCCGCCCCGAGTATCTTCCGGGCGGCACGGTGACGGGACGATGGACCACCAACGGCGGTGGCGCACTGCAGATTCCGAAGGTCGTCCGGCGGGCCATCCGCGCGGATCCAGGGTGGACCCTCGTCGTGGCGGACGCGGATCAGATGGAACCGCGCGTGCTGGCGGCGATCTCACGTGACGCCGGGCTCATGGAGGTGGCCGGACGCGGGGAGGATCTGTACGCGGACCTGGCCGCGCGCGCCTTCGGCGGCGATCGCGCCCAGGCCAAGATCGCCATGCTGGGCGCGATCTACGGGCAGACCTCGGGTGACGCGCTCACCCACATGGCCGAGTTGCGCAGGCGCTATCCGGCCGCGGTGGCCTACGTGGACGACGCGGCCGCCGCCGGTGAACAGGGCCGCCTGGTACGAACCTGGTTCGGGCGCACCAGCACTCCGACCGCGACGGCCGGGGACGACGCGGAACCGGCCGGTGACGGCGGCCGGTACGGCAGCCAGGCGCGCGCCCGCGGCCGCTTCACCCGCAATTTCGTGGTGCAGGGCAGTGCCGCGGACTGGATGCTGCTCGTGCTCGCCGGCGTACGGCACGCCATGAACGCGGCCGGGCTGCGCGCCGAGCTGGTGTTCTTCCAGCACGACGAAGTGATCGTGCACTGCCCGGTCGAGGAAGCGGCCGCGGTGGCGGAGATGATCGCCA
>NZ_JBEXUS010000119.1:0-23870 GCF_040614455.1 Nocardia sp. NPDC005978 | reverse complement strand
GGCGGCATCGGCGGCGCGGCCCTCGGCTGCGTCGCCGGCGGGATCGCCGGCGCGGCCCTGACCGGCCCCCTGGCCCTGATGTTCGGCGCGGGCCCGGTGGGCGGCTGCCTGATCGGCGCGGCGGCGACCGGGTTCCTGGGCACCCTCGCCGGCCAGATCTTCATCACCGCTCCGGTGGCGATCCTGGCCGCGGCCCAGTACTTCACCACGATCAACCAGCCCTTCACGGCCCCGGCGAAGTAACCGGCTCCGCATCCCGAACCCCGCGAACCCAACCGGTTTGCGGGGTTCGTTGTACGTATTCACCGCGCTTCCCCGGCCTCACAGCGAATGGGTGATACGCAACGGGGTCGCCTCCTCCCACTCCGGTGCACCAGCAGTCGCCCGCGACTCGGGTAAGGGCTCCGAGATCGGCGGTCGAGGCGAGTCCATCATCTCGCGGAAGATCTCGGTGACTTCGGCCTGCGCACGCTCCCGAGCGATTCCGTGACACTGCGTGATGGCACTCGCCAACTGTTGAGGGTCAGCGGTCATCGCGGTCGGCGAGATTCGGAGTTCGGTGATCGTGCCGTCCATGTCGGTCTCGACTACCACTGCGCCGGTCGATGTTCGGGCATGGCCCCGAACCTTCGAAATCGCATCCCGCACGCGTGCATCGCGTTTCGCGATCCACTCTGCATCGTCACTCATTGGCAGCCCCCGCTTCCCACCACGACTCGGCGCGGCGTCGACGATGCAAACACTAACGGCTGCAGTAGGTCACAGCAATTGAGTGCGACGCCATACCCAGCTAGCCTGGTCACATCGGACGTCTCGCCGTAAAGGTCTGTACGACACCGATATCGGGGACGTAGCAGGGGGGAATCAATGGGACAAGAAGTGCTGTCTGTCACACCACCGGAATTGACAGCTGCGGCAACGGCTATCCGATCACTGCTGGAAGGCATATCCAAGGAGTACCGCTCGCTGGACAGCGACGCCGACAACTTGAGCGAAGGATGGATCGGGTATCAGGGCGGACTCTTCACGGAGGGCTGGTCGGACATACAAGAAGGACTCTCGGCCCTGTTCGACGCACTCGAACAGATGACGACGGCACTGGATGACGGCGCGGAGGAGTACCTGAAACAGGAACAGGTGAGCACCGAGAGCATCGACTTCATCCGACTATCGCTGGACCTGTGATGAGACACCGAGTTGATCTGGCACAACTGGACTCGTTCGTCACACGGGTGGACGGCTTCGGCACCTTCCTCGAAGCCCAGATCACCGAATTGGACAGAGCGGTCACCACTCTGCAATCCGGATGGGAAGGTAGTGCCGCCGACGCGCAGGCTACGGCGCACGCCGGGTTGATGACCGCTGCCCAGGAAATCCGAGACGGCCTGAAAGATATTCACAGCGCGGCGCAGGCCGCTCACACCCGATATACGCAGGCCATCGCGGCAAACGTCGCTATGTGGCGAGGCTGAAGCCTTGACCGAACTGGACGTCGATCCGGAACTCTTCTACGAGGCGGCCGGCGCATACAGCAAGGCCAGTACCACTGCTTCGAACGCACTGAGCAAACTCGATGGCGAGTTGCGCACCGCCGTCGAGATGACAGGCAGTGACGCGGGCGGACAAACGTGGGGTGCAAAGTACAACTTCGTCGGGCTCGAAGGGACCGTCAGCGCCAGCGTGACAACACAGGTGCTGTATCGAATGGCCGCCCTGATCAGACAGAGCGGGGTCAACCACGATCAGTCCGAGGAAGCGCAGGAATACAACACCCCTGGTGGAGCCCTGCCGGACGCCGACCCGGGCGGAAAGACCTTCTTCGCTCGCCCGCTCAAGAATCCCGCAGGCGGCAATCGATCAGAGCCGTTCGGCTGGAAGATAGTCATGCCCGATACCGAATGGGTCAATGGCGATACCACCAAACTGCAAGCGGCAGCGAATAGTTGGACAGTGCTCGCCAGCGTGTACGGCGCGCTCGACAACGATGTCAAACCCAAGATGGACAAGCTCGCTGTCGCGAAGACCACCGAAATGCCCGATATCACCTCGGTCAATTCCAGCGTCAAGGACGCGGTTGAGCTACTCTCGGACGCGATGCGCCAGATCGGCAGTGCGATAAGCGGCTATGCCGACGTACTGAAAGCCGCTCAAGAGGGCATCGAGTGGGAGTTGCAGGTGCAGACCGTCGCACAGGCAATCAATACAATAAATGCCGCCACCGTGGGCCGACCGATTCAAAAGGCCATTCGCAAGGCCGCCGAACTCGAAATCAAGTACAGCCGTGGACGGATCGAGACCATGCTGACCGGCCTCGCTACTGCCCGCGATGTGACCTGGGGAGTTCTCGATGGCGCGTCAACCGTCCTGACCAGTGCGGTCAACACGAAGATCAATCCCGTCCTGCTGTTGAAACTCCAGCGGCCGCCCGAGCCGACCAAGTCGGAGACCGCTCGTGAGAACCGAGCGCGCGGAGCACGCGCAGAGGCACGCGCCGGAATAGATCCAACCACGACGAAAACGTCGATCCCCTCGGCGACCGGAACGGCAAAACGTCGCATACCTGATGAAGTAGATCATGCCCGCAAGGTGCTGACCGAGGTGAAAAACGTCAACTACCAGGAGTACACCGATCAGATCAAAGACTTCGAGCAGTACGCCGCGAACAACAAGTACACGTTCAATCTCGTGGTCGACAACCGAACACAGCTGGCCCCCGAGATACAGAATCTCGTCAGTCAGGGCAAGATAGTCATCGTGCGAAAGGATTTGAACAGTTGACGAATCCGTCTCCAGCCGAACTACTGCTGAGTGTCTACCGTGCGGCCGGCGGATACGGGCAGGATGTCTCCGACATACCACGTCAGCAACGACAACCTGCCGAGGCAATCGCGGTCCTGGCCGAGTGGCTCGCGGATCTCGAGGCACGATGGCCCGGCTCCGAGGCGGACCGCGATACCACACGGCTACTGCTGATTCAAGCGCTCAACCGGCGGGAGTCCCGCAAATCCGCCGCCATTCCTGCCCTCATCTCCCAGTTCGACAGTTGGAAGACGATCAGCGAAAACGCCCGGTGGAGCGCGGGAAACGCGCTCTACGACATTCCTGCAGACGACGCGTACTTCGACGAACTCGCGGCGATCGCCAGCAACGGGTCCCTCGGCATGTCCCGGCAGATGGTTGTGAACTGGCTCGGAAAGTCTCGCCGTCCGGAAGCCGCGAGCATCGCCGCCGCCCAACTCGGCGACGAATCAGTATGCGGACACGCGCTGGAGGCACTCGCGAAGCTGCGAGCACAGGGAATCCACGAGCAGGTCGAGCCTTTCGCGAAGTCGAAGAACAAATGGCATCGCCGGACGGCAGAACGAATTCTGCGTAATCTTCAGGACTGATACCGCAGGGGAACGGAAGCTACAGCCAGATCCTGCGATCCGCGCTGTAGGCCCGCAGAGACTCCGGAGCTACCTCCCCATCAACGATGCGATAGGGCTCCAGCACATTGATGGCTGTGCCCTCCGAGTGTTCCAGGTATAGGTCCACCGCATCGCCGCTCGACTGCGGCAGTCGAACGTCGGCCGCAATGACAGCCGCCCGGAATTCGGAACGGCGCGCTCGGAGAGACTGATAGACGAGTCCCTGAGCCTGCTGTGCCGAATCGGCCATCACGGCGATCACCTCGGTCCGACCATCCGCGTCGATTCCCAATCCGAACGGGTAGAACTCCCCGCGCTGGGCGAGCCTGCCCTCAGCCATCTCCAGAGCCGCGTCCAGCAGTGCATCCAAGTCGGACTGCGCAGCCGCAGAAGCATTCTCGCGCCAGGAACCCACGATTCTCTCACCTCCGGTTCGACGTGCCGATACCCCCGGGTGAATTCGGCCGCCCCGAGAAGATACCGCAGCGGTACGTTCCCGCGGCTACGCCTAGTCGACCGCGTCCTCGTCGACCGGGACCGGGGAGCCGGTCAGGGGGCGGACCGGGCGGAGGCGGACCCAGGCGAAGAAGACCAGGGCCGCGGCGGTCATGCCTATGCCTGCCCAGAGGTTGATGTCTATGCCGCCGGTTTTCGCGCGCTGGTATTGGGTGTCGTAGCTGAGGGCCACGATGATCAGGATTACGCCGTAGCAGGCGAGCAGTCCGCCGACGATGGTGCGAATATCGAACAGCATTGACGCGCCTTTCTTATCCGATGAAAACGTTGAGGGCGATGACGATTACGAGGGCTATCCCGGCCAGGATCGCGGGGCGCTGATACCAGGGCAGGGTGTCCGCGTCGGGATCGGTGCGGACCGACTTCGGGGTTTCGGAATAGACCAGGCCCACCAGTTCGGCGGCCGGTTTGGGGCGGGTGACCTGGGTGACGGCGACGCTGACCACGATGTCGACCGCGAAAGCGACCCCGGCGGCCACGAAACTCGTGCCCTGACCGGATAATTCGAAGACGCCCGCCTTGCCCATGACGAACACCGCGATCGCCGCGCCGGTCCCGCTCACCAGGCCGATCCAGCCGGCGGCCGGGGTCATCCGCTTCCAGAACATGCCCAGGATGAAGGTGGCGAACAGCGGGGCGTTGAAGAAGCTGAACAGGGTTTGCAGGTAATCCATCATGTTGGAGAAATTGCCCGCGATGAACGCGGTGCCGATCGCGCCGACGGTCGCGCCGACCGTGGCCAGGCGGCCGACCCTCAGGTAGTAGCCGTCCTCCCGATCCTTGACCGCGTACCGCTGCCACAGGTCGTAGCTGAAAACGGTGTTGAACGCCGAGATGTTCGCCGCCATCCCGGCCATGAACGCCGCGAGCAGCCCGGCCAGGCCCACACCCAGCAAACCGTTGGGCAGCACGTCTTTCATGAGATAGAGCAGCGCCTGGTTGTAGGTGACGTCACCCTCGAAATCGGGATTCGCCGTGACCTGGGCCTTGAACTCCGCGATCTGCGGCACCAGCACCGCGCTGATCATTCCGGGAATCACCACGATGAACGGAATGAACATCTTCGGATACGCGCCGATGATGGGCGTGCGCTGAGCGGCGGAAATGGAATGCGTCGCGAGCGCGCGCTGGACCTCCACGAAATTCGTTGTCCAGTAACCGAAGGACAGCACGAACCCGAGCCCGAACACGATGCCGATCACCGAGGCGATGTTGCTGGTGAAGCCGGTCATCTCGTTGCCCGGCCACGCCTGCAACTGCTCGGCCCCACCCGGCCCCTCGATCACTTTGCCGCGCAACCCATCCCAGCCGCCCACCTTGTGCAGGCCGACCAGCGTGAGCGGCAGCAGCGCGGCCACGATGATGAAGAACTGCAGCACCTCGTTGTAAATCGCCGCCGAGAGCCCGCCCAGGGTGATGTAGGACAGCACGATCACCGCGGCCACCAGCACCGACACCCACAGCGGCCAGCCCAGCAGCACGTTCACGATGGAACCGAGCAGATACAGATTGACCCCGGCGATGAGCACCTGCGCCACCGCGAAACTCAGCGCGTTCACCAGATGCGCGCCGGGCCCGAACCGCCGCAACATGAATTCCGGCACGCTGCGGACCTTGGAGCCGTAATAGAACGGCATCATCACGATGCCCAGGAACAGCATGGCCGGCACCGCGCCGATCCAGAAGTAGTGCATGGTCGGCATGCCGTACTGCGCGCCGTTGGCGGACATGCCCATGATCTCGACCGCGCCCAGGTTGGCGGAGATGAACGCCAATCCGGTCACCCAGGCGGGGAGCGAGCGTCCCGACAGAAAGAAGTCCAGACTGGAGGACACTTGACGGCGCGCCAGCCAGCCGATCGCCAGGACGAAGCCGAAATACAGTGCGATCAGCGCGTAATCGATCGGATCCGCATCGAGCCGCAGCCCGCTGCCCGCCGCGGCCACGGCATCGGCGTACGCGTGTACCTCGACGGGCACACTGGCGTCGAACGGCATACGACTCTCCTGTCGAAACACTGCACGAGATGACGCGGGCACGACTGTTGTCTGACGCGAGCACTGCTGTGACTCGAAGATCCCCGGCTATGGATCCGGTCCGTGACGGGCAATACTAGCCGCGAGTTCGCTATTGCCGGGGAGGATCGCCGACGCCATGAAAGGCCATCGGAAAGCGCCTGGTAAACAAGGTATCCAAGCGTCAAAGATGTAGTTGCTCGCCAGTTTCCATTGCGATTTCGGTGCGCCACGCGGGCGCCGAACTACCGACAGGCCATGGCTCGCTCGTTCCTGATGTGCGAGTGGAGGGTTCCTGTTTCAGGTTAAGCCCCCGCCGCCACGCGCGTGGCCTAAACGAGCCGGTGCGCACCCGGCGCGGGCGTGACCTCGAAGGTGCGCGGAGCATCGAATCCCATGCGGGCGAACGCGTCTCGCACGGTCGCGATGACCGCGCCGGCCGACTCCCGATCGACCAGGGCGATCACGCTGCCGCCGAATCCACCGCCCGTCATTCGAGCGCCGTGCGCCCCGGCCCGCAGCGCGCTGTCCACCGCGGTGTCGAGCTCGGGCGCGGAGACCTCGAAATCGTCGCGCAACGACACGTGCCCAGCCGTCAGGATCGGGCCGATGTCACGGGGATCCGCACCGGCGCGCAATTTTTCGGCTACCCGCAGCACCCGCGCGTTCTCACCGACCACGTGCCGGGCGCGCCGGCGCAGCACCGGGTCCGCCAGGCGTTCGACCTCCGCGAGATCGGTGACATCCCGCAAAAACAGAACGTCCAGTTCCTCAGCGGCGGCGGCACATTCGGCCCGCCGCGCGGCGTACTCGCCGTCGACCAGCCGATGCGGACTACCGGTGTCGAATACCAGCAATTCCAGCCCGAACCGCTCGAGCTCGAACGGAATCTGTTCGTACTCCTGGGTGCGCACGTCCAGGAAGAGCAGATGCCCGGCGGTGCAGAGCATGGAAGCCGACTGATCCAGCACGCCCGTGGGCACCCCGACGTACACGTTCTCGGCGGTGCGCGCGATGTCGATGATCTCGGCGGCCCGCACGCCGGGCGCGAACAGATCCCGCAGCGTGATGGCGACCGCGCAGGACAGCGCCGCCGAGGAGGACAGCCCCGCGCCCATGGGCACGGTCCCGTCCAGCTCGAGTTCGAGCCCGCGCACCTCGTGCCCGCGCCGCTCGAACTCCCGGATCACCCCGAGCGGATAGTGCGCCCAGGTGGGAAGTTCGGACCAGCCCCCCGTTCCCAGATCGCACAGGGTCATATCGACCCCGTCGCAGGGCGCCTGGCGCGAGCGCAGCCGGATCACCGGCTCGCGCAGCAGGGTCGCGGAGCAGGTCACCCCGAGCGGCAGCGCCATGGGCAGGACGTAACCGTCGTTGTAATCGGTGTGCTCACCGATGAGGTTGACCCGCCCGGGCGCGTGCCACCGCCCCGCCGCTGTCCCCACAATGCCCTCCGCTCCGCTTCGGGTTGGTCCGACGGCCCGGCGCCCGCAGGGCTTCCCGCAGAGTCATGCAGGCCGTACGGTTCGATTGGCAGGCAGCATAGCGAGTCACGCGGACCGTGATCCTGCGGGTTCGGCGGACTCGCCTACAGAGTGCGGGCTTTCGTGTAATGATCGACGCGGTTGCCCAGATCTCGATGGCAGCGCTCCCTCCCCCGTGGACACGGCCGCCGTCGGCTGGGACCTATGCTCGTACAGCAACACTCGGTTTTCGATCGCCGGGGCCCTCGAGCACCGCGCGGTACGTCCGCGAGCACGCTCGACGAGTTCGACGGTCGTGACCCCGTTGTGCAAGATGCTGATCGACGGACGGCGTGGTTCTGGGGACGGAGCGGAACGAGGGGGGCTGGTGACACCAGAAGGAGAACCGGCCGGTCAGTCCGGACTGCGGCACCGGATCTGCTGGCGCACGATGGGACTCGGCTGCGGGCTACTGATCCTGCTCCTGCCCCTGGTCAGCGACTCCCGTCCACTGGCACTCGCGACGCTGTTCGCCTCGGTCGCCCTCAGCCTCATCATGATCGGCGCCGGCGTGCACAGATTCCGCCCCCGCCATCCGCTGCCCTGGTATCTGCTGTCCGCCTCCGCCGTGCAGTTCACCGTGGGCACCGCGCTGCGCACCCTCACCGAGTGGCAGCGCCACCCCTTCGACGATCTGTTCCTGCTCAGCGGCTACTGCCTGATCGGCGCGGCCGCGGTGCTGTGGCTGCGACCGCGCCAGAACAGCACCGATCACGATCTGCTGCTGGATTCCGGCCTCATCGGACTCGGCGCGCTGCTGCTGTCGTGGACCTTCCTGATCTCCCCCATCCTGCACGCCGCCGGCGGGCTCACCCTCACCTCGCTCACCGCCTGCGTCTACCCGGTGGTCGACGCGCTGCTGCTGACCGTGGTGGCGCACTCGGTGGTGACCTCCGCGCGCTCGGAAACCTCACTGCGCCTGGTGTATCTGGCACTGCTCGCCATTCTGGCCGGCGATCTCGGCTACAACCTGGAGGCAGCCGGTTCGGCCGACCCCAGTCGCCAGATGCTGCTCATGCCACTGCAATTGGCCTACACGCTCATCGGCGCGGCGGCCCTGCACCCCAGCATGGTGGTGCTGGGCGGCCCGCGCGACATCCACGCGCACCGCTCCCGCCAGCGCGCCAGCATCATCGCCATCACCATGATCGTGGCCGCGCTGGTGCCGGTGGTCGGATCCAGCCTGGACATGATGGATCGCGTCGTCGTCTCCTCGCTGTTCGCCCTGCTGCTGTCCGGTGTGCTGCTACGCAGCGAACGCGCCATCGAACGCAGCGCCCGGAGCGAACGGCGCGCGCAGTACCAGGCCGATCACGACATGCTGACCGGACTCCTGAACCGCGCCGCCCTGCTCCGGGCGCTGCATCGTAATCGGGACAGATGGGGTGATCAGCCGCTCGCGCTGCTGTTCATCGATCTGGACGGCTTCAAGCGCGTCAACGACAACTGGGGCCACGCGGTGGGCGATGAGCTCATCGCCAATGCCGCGGCGCGTATTCGGCGCATCATCCGCCGCGACGACGCCGCCGCGCGCTACGGCGGCGACGAATTCGTGGTGCTCGCCCCGCTGGGCCGCCAGCAGGCGCTACTGCTGGCCGAGCGGCTGCTGGCCGCCCTCGGGGAACCCTTCGAGCTCAGCGCCGCCGAGGTGCGCATCGCCGCCAGCATCGGCATCGCGTGCAGCGGTCCGCGCGGCGTCGATACCACCGTGTATGAGCTTCTGCGCGAGGCTGATTCGGCGATGTATCACGCGAAGGAATACTCGCTGGGGTACGTTTTTCATGCCGATCTCAGGCACGGTCATCCGGAGTCCGGTCCGCGCACGTGGCGCCGGGAGTCCGCGGTCTGACATCGCAATTTGCTGTCACCGCACGGATATTCGGGTACCTCATGCAGTATCGATCATTCACCGCCGAGCCGGCACGGACCGGATTGATTCGGCTCACCGCCACCCTGGCGTGTTCGACCGCCGTGGTTCTCGCCGGCACGGGCGTCGCGCTCGCGGATCCGCTGGAACTCGAAACATCAACGCTCAACACGGAAGTGGGCCCCGCCGCGCCGTCCGGTGGCGAGATCGCGACCGGCACCGGTTCGGCCAGCCTCTCGGCGAATCCCGGCTCGGCCTCGGGCTCGGCCGGAAGCGGCTCGGGCGCAGGCGGTTCGGGCACGCTCCCACCGGGCACCGGTTTCGGCACCCTGGGCAGCGGTTCGGCGAGCAAGCTCGGCCTGCTGGGGCCCACCATCGCCAATGGCATCGATTCCCTGATGCGCGGCCTGGGATTCGCGCCCGGCAACTACACGAGTTGCGCGGACGTCGAACGCACGGGCGTGGGTCCGCTGCTGCGCGGCACGCCCGGCTACAACGCGCTGCTCGATCCCGACGGCGACGGCGTCGCCTGCGAGTGAGCCTCGCCGCGCGCGCGTCCGATCGCGACATCGGCACGGCGCGCCGGGTGCGTCCGGATCGAACTCACGTGGTGAACCAACGACCGAGGCCCGGCCACAAGTGACCGAGCCCCTGTCCCGCGCCGCGTGAGCGGCGTCGGTGAAACCTGCCGAGAACCGCTCAGCCGGCCAAGTCTTCGAGCAGCCGGCGCGCGTTCTCCAGCTCGGCCTGCAGGGCCTCGACCTTGGCGCGCTGGGCCAGCCGGACCGACTCCAGAATGCCGTCGACCACCTCGGCGACCTCGGGATGCAGCAGCTTGGCGGCCTGCGAGACCGACGAGCTCGGCACCGACAGGCCCTTGATGGTGCGCTTCTTGCCGTTGACGACGTCGAGCGTCCACTCACCGTCGGCGGTGCCGCTCAGGGTGACCGTCACCTCCGGCGCCTTGGGCTTGCGAGCCGCGGCCGCGGTGGTGGCGGTGTTGCGGGCGGGCTTGGGGGCCGCCGGCTTCTTGGCCTCGCCACTCGTGCTCGCCGCGGCCGAATCCGTGCCGTCCTGCGGCAGATCCGGTTTGGCCGCGGGCGGGGTACTCGGAACGCTCTGGACACTCGGAACGCTCGGCGGGGCGGTGGTGGTGCTCACCGTCGACGGCATCGTCACTGTGGGGTCCTTCCTGGTAGCCGTTTTCTGTTTCACACCGACGGCGGCTTGGGGCCGGGCCGGCTTGGTCAGGGTCACCTCGGTGGGGCCGAAGGACAGCACGTCCTTCGAACCGGTCGGCTTCACTTGCAGGAAATCTCCCTCGGACGGATCACCGAGCGAGATCACCTTTCCGGAACGGCCTTCCGGCACGCCGACCGCCACCGCCGTGAACCACACCATCGGCGGACGGCCGGCATCGATCTGCTCGCCGATCTGCCGAATCTCGGTCTCCGACAAGGGCTGTGGTTTGGTACTACGGGACGACATGGGGCTCTCCGGGCGGACGATTGGACATCTGCGTGCACAGAGCATGCCCCATGGCACCGACAAATCCACATCCAGAGAACCCGCACCGCTACCAACGCACCGGTTGGTGAACGTTCAGCAATTCCGATTCGTTCGGCCCACCGAGCATGGCCGGCGGGTCCGATCGTAGGCGCTGCGCGGTGCCGGCGCGCAACTTTCAGCGCCGGCCGCCCGCGTTCGCCGGGGCGCCGAACCGGGCGAACGGTCGATTCGCCCGGGTTGTCGCAACCGGTCGACAGCAGGTCAGAGCTGTTCGACGCCGCGCAGTACACAGCGCAGCGACTGCGGCCGGGTGACCGGGTCGAGCTGGGTCTCGGTGGTGAGTTCCTGGGTCGCGCCGGGCGGCACGGTGACCTCGGTGCTGGTGCGGTCCAATACCGCCGACTCCGGTGTCATGAAACTGATCACCACCAGATATCGGTGTTCGACCTCGTCCCGGTTGCTCACCACCGCGGTCGCCTGCCAGCCCGCCGACGTGCCACCGCACCCCGTGACGAACGCACTGCGCTGCATTTCGGATTTATCTCTGTGAGACTCGGGCATATCGGCCACTTCGGCCTCAACCCTCCCCACATCGGTGTGGCCGGATCGGGCACAACCCGCCAGGACAGCAGCCAATCCACACACCACACCGACGAGCCTCAGGTAGGGGGCGATCATGAATCTCCCTTTCCACCGCGCACTTCCGCCCCCCGCACCGCTGTTGCCGCTAATTAGCCGCGCGCAGAGACTACCCCACCGGCACAGCGTGTCGTGGAATACCGAGCCAGGCGTGTCGCACAGGAAGACTCGGTGTTCACTCCCCGGACCCGCGCCGTGCGACGGTATCGCCTCCACCTCTCCGCTCACCCCAGACAGCCGGCCGTCTCCTGTTTCGCAGCACCGAAATCATTCCCGTGTATGCAATCACGACAACGCCCGGCATGCGCGCGCGTCGTCACAATTCGCGGGAGCGCGGGGGAATTCCCGAACCGCGGGACAACGGCCCGGGTGCACACGCCCCCGGGCATCGGGGTCGGGTCGGTCAGCCCGCGGCCGACAGCGCCTCGAGGACGCGGCGGGCCTGGTAGTCGGCGCCGAGCTGGTTGGGGTGGAAGGGGACCGCCAAGCCGAAGGGGTTGCCGGAGAACGGCATCAGGCCCTCCACCCAGCGGGTGCCCACGGGTTGGCAGGCGTCGTGGCCGGTGCTGCCCTCGTAGGTGTTCACGAACTCGACGCCGGTGGCGGCGGCGACGCGGGCGAGCATGGCGTCGATTTCCAGGAGTTTCGATCCCAGCCAGACCGCGTCGGCGTCGGAGATCGGGATCTCCGGGAAGCAGCCGCCCTCCAGGCCGATCCCCTCGAAATAGTCGAGCAGCAGGATGCGCGCGTGCGGCGCGCGCTCGCGAATGCCGTCGATGGTGGCCGTCACCCGCGGCTCGGCGGCCGCGATGTTGATCGACATCTGATCGACGCCGTTGCGGACCAGGGTGTTCAGACAGGGCGAGACGGCCGGATCGAGGGTGACGCAGTCGGTGACGGTCGCGGCCAGACCCGCGTCGTTGCCGCCGATGCCGATGGTCACCAGATCGGTGGTGGGGGTGAGCCGGTCGAACTGCGGCGGATTGCCGGACTGCGGTGCGGTCATGTTGTGGGTGGTCGCGCCACCGCAGGTGGCATCGCGGAAGACCGGGACGGCCAGCGCCGCGGCCACCTGCTTCGCGTAGTTGCGCGCGCTCTGCACACAGTTGAGCGGGGCGAACACCGTGGTGATCTGACTCAGGGTGGCATCGGCCGCCCACGAATCGCCCAGTGCCACATATTCGCCGAACGCGGGACCGCCGTCCGCCGGTGTGGCCGCGGCTCCCCCGGCCGAGAACGGGACCGCCGCGGCCACGAGCACCGCGAGCAGTGATACGACGCGTGAGAACTTCATCGGCTGTCTCCCCTGACTGCCCGGCGCGAAGCAAACTGGACTTCCGTCCAGTGACGAATCTAACAGCAGGTCAGTGCCTTTGCGGGCAGAACGGGAAAACAGCCCGTGCGGGGTCGCGCGCGGGTGAACGGGACACGAGTGACCCGGCCCCGCTCCCCCGCATCGCACCGCGGTCCCGTCACACGTGGTCGACGGCCTCACGACGCTCGTAGCCGAGCAGCACATCGTGTGCGACCGCGCCGTCCACCACCGTCACCCGGCTGAAGACCGGCGGGTACCCGCGGGCCATGACCGTGTAGCGGCCGTCGGCCAGATCGGGCACCACGTAGTGCCCGGTGTCGTCGGTGCGGGTGACGGCGATCAGATCGCCCGACTCGTCCAGCACGGTGATCTGCGCGTCCGACACGGACTGCCCGCTCTCGGTGCAGGCCGAGCCCGCCAGCACCGCGCGCGGCAGCAATTCCACGTCGTGGTGCAGCATTCCGCTCTCGGGCACGCTCAGGGTCGCGGCGCACGGGCGCATGTGCTCGGCCACCGCCACCAGCGTGTAGGTCCCGGCCAGCACGCCGCGGCAACCGTACGCGCCGTCGGCTTCGGTGACGTCCGAGCCGACCACGTCGCCGTAGGCATCGGTGAGGGTGACGGTCGCGCCCGCCACCGGGACTCCGCGAACGGCCGAGCGCACCACGCCGCCCACCTCGCCGGATCCGGACAGCGCGATATCGAGCATGTGCGGGCGGCGGCCCACGGTGATGCTCACCGCGGCGGGCTGATACCCGTTCGCGGAGACGATGAGCACGTAGTCCCCCGCCCGCGGCACCCCGATCGCGTAGATGCCGTCGGACTCCCCGATGGCCCGCGAAACCTGATGTCCGCGTTGATTGATCAGCGTCAGCACGACGTCGGGCACGCCGGGCCCGTCCTCGCGGTGCACGCAGCCCGAGACCGACAGGAAGCTGGCCGCGCCGATGTGCACCTCGTCTCGCGGTTCGGGCTCGGGTTCGGCCGCGGCCTGCGGCTCGGGCTCGAGTTCGGGTTCGGGTTCCGGCTCGACGAACGGAACCTCTGCGGCGGCGATCGGCATGTCTTGCAGCGGAACCTCTTTCATGAACATGAGCACGACGGCGGCGACCACCGCGGCGGCGGCGGCCACGAAGAAGACCCCGCCCATGGCGTCGGTGAAGCCGATCAGAATGGGAGCGCGCAGGTGGTCGGGTAGTTCGGCGATACCGGTGGTGTTGCTCTGGATCTGCCCGAGCTGTCCGGCGCCGAACTCCGGCGGCAGCGAGCCGCCGAACGCGGCGATGATGCGGTCGGGCAGCAGGTTGAACAGAATCGTCAGGAAGATGGCCACGCCGAGGGTGCCGCCCATTTGGCGGAAGAAGGTGGCGGCGGCGGTGGACACGCCCATATCCGAACGCGGAGAGGCGTTCTGGGCCGCGATGATCAGCGTCTGCATGCAGCCGCCGAGCCCGAATCCGATGATGCCGCAGAACACCAGCGGCTGCCACAGCGGGCTGTCGTAGTGCACGAGCGCGAACAGCACCGAGCCGGCGGCGATGATCAGCGAGCCCAGGACCGGCAGGAACTTGTAGCGGCCGGTGAATTTGGTGATCAGCCCGGCCAATTGCGCGCCGATCATGATTCCGACCACCAGCGGCAGCATCATCAGCCCGGCCTTGGTCGGTGAATAGCCGCGCACCACTTGGAAATACAGCGGGACCAGCACGATCGCGCCGAACATCGCGATGCCGACGATGAACCCGCCGACGATGGCGATGCTGAAGGTGGCGCTGGAGAACAGCCGCATGGGGATCAGCGCGGCGTCGCGCATGAGCAGTTCCACGATGACGAACAGCAGCAGACCGACCACGGCGATGCCGTAGCAGAGCAGCGCGCGATCCGAGCCCCAGCCCCACTCCCGCCCCTGCTCGGCGATGAGCAGCAGGGGCACCGTGCCCATGGTCAGGGTGATCGCGCCCAGCCAGTCGGTGCGCTGCCGCTGTCTGTGAAAGGGGACCTCGAGCACCTTGGCGACCACGACCAGGGCGAGCAGGCCCACGGGCACGTTCACCAGGAAGACCCAGCGCCAGCCCTCCAGTCCCAGCAGGTGATCGGCGTTGGAGAACCAGCCGCCCAGCACCGGCCCGAGCACCGTGGCGATGCCGAAGACCATCATGAAATAGCCCTGGTAGCGCACTCTCTCGCGCACCGGGACGATATCGCCGATGATGGTGAAGGCCAGCGACATCAGTCCGCCCGCGCCCAGGCCCTGCACCGCGCGGAAGCCCGCCAGCTGGTACATGGTGGTGGCGAAAGTGCAGGCCACCGAACCGAGCACGAAGATGCCGATGGCGACGAGATAACAGGGTTTGCGGCCGTAGATGTCGGCCAGCTTGCCGTACAGCGGTGTGCTGATGGTGGCGGTGATGAGATATGCCGTAGTGGCCCAAGCCTGTTCATCGAAACCGTGCAGGCTATTCGCAATGCGAACGATGGCAACGCTGACAATGTTCTGATCCAGGGCAGCCAGGAATACGCCCAACAGCAGACCGGACATAATGGTCAAAATCTGCTTGTGCGACAGCTGCGTTCCGGTATCGGCATCCAAAGACATTGGAGCCGACGAAGACTCGATAGCGGTATTCGTCACTTTTGGGGCCCTTGTCGGATTTCGGGTGCGAAATGTGCCGTGCTACTCGAAAAGACCTCGCCATGAAGCAATTCGGGCAGCTTACCCGTGCCGACAGAACCTATCGCGACATACCCCCGCGATGAGGTGGTTACGCCTCCGCTTGTGCGTAGAGCGGAATTCCGGTGTGGAAGAACCGGATGAGCTGGCCGATGCGCACCGAGTGATCCGCGCAGCGGCCGTAGTGGTGCACCAGCATGGCCGCGTCGATGGCCATGGCCGAGCCGTGCGCCCAGCCCGGATCGGCCACCAGTTCGGCGATCTCGGCGCGCAGGCGGTCGGCGGTCTCGTCCCGCGTCACCAGCACTTGATCGCGCGGCGGATGCTGGGCCGCGATCACCCCCACGACGGTCTCGGCGACCACCACCGCACCCCCGGCGACCTCGGTGAGCATCGCGATGAGTTCCTGCGTCGCAACGGGGTTCGGGTACCGGCGCACCGCGATGTCGGCGACCCGGCTCAGCGCGCCGCCGATCGCGAGCAGATCGTCCGCGATCTGGATGGCGGTGACGACATGACGCAGGTCGCGCGCCACCGGCGCTTCCAGAGCCAGCAGGATGACCGAGCGGTCCTCGCACCTGGCGTGCTCGAGTTGTAGTTTCTCCTCCAGCGCGAACACCTCGTAGGCGGCGGTGAGATCACTCCCCGCCAGCGCCACCGCGGCGCGTTCGGCCGCCTCCCGGGTCAATCGCGCCATATGCGCCAGCTCATCGGTCAACGCCATGAGCTCGATGGAGAATTTCGTCCGCACCCGCATAGTTTGTCCGCCCACAAGCACCCCTGCACACTATCGCGGCAAAACCCGTACGGCCGAATGCCTCTCGGCCTGTCGCCCGACTCGAAAAACCAACCGCCCAGCCTGTTATTGCGGAATTCCGGTGCGTCGCAGCGAGCAAACACCCGCCCGTGCCCGACACTGAGCCGGTGTCCACCCAACCCCCAGTTTCCGAACCGGGCGAGACCCCCGGGGACCGCGCCGAGGACGACGACGGCGGGGCGGCGCCGGTCCCCGCGCCGCCGGGGAGCCGCATGCCGGGCTGGCTTCCGCGCGCGATGGTGCTCGCATTACTGCTGGTCGGGCTGTTCCAGCTCGGCGATTGGGCGGCACATCGGCTGATCGGGATCGGCATCATTCTCGCGGTGGCCTTCTTCGTCTCCCTGGCCATGGAGCCCGCCGTCGACTCACTCGCCGGGCGCGGGCTCAACCGCGGAATCGCGACCGCCCTGGTGTTCGTGCTCGCGCTGGCCTGCACGGTCGGCTTCGTCGCGACGGTGGGCATCCTGCTGGTCAAAACCGTCGGCGATGTGGTCCAGGAATTGCCGCGGGTGCTCGAGGAAACGGTGAACTGGATCAATCACACTTTTCATCAGGAATTCACCGTCACCGAACTCCGCAATCGGATGTTCGAGGACTCCGATGTGATCAATCAGTACGCCGAACGCGCGGCCGGAAACGCCTGGGGCGTATCCAATACCGTGCTGGGCGGGTTCGCGAAGGTCGTCACCATCGCGCTGTTCAGCGTCTACATGACCGCCGACGGCCCCAAGCTGCGCCGCTCGGTGTGCTCGCTGCTGCCCCCGGCCCGTCAGGGCGCGGTGCTGCACGCCTGGGATCTGGCCGTTCGCAAGACCGGCGGCTACCTGTACTCGCGCGCCCTGCTCGCGGTGATCTCCGGCGTGGTGCACGGGGTCTTCCTGTGGCTGCTCGGGCTGCCGAACGCCTTCGCGCTGGGGATCTGGTTCGGGGTGGTCGCTTCCTTCGTGCCGACCATCGGCACCTACCTGGCGGGCATCCTGCCGGTCCTGGTGGCGCTCACCGTGGATCCGCTCGACGCGCTGTGGCTGGTCATCTTCGTGGTGGTCTACCAGTGGATTCAGGACTACGTGCTGCAGCCGCGCATCACCGCGCGCACGGTGGACGTGAATCCGGCGGTGGCGCTGCTCGCGGTCATGGTGGGCGCGGCGCTGCTGGGCGCGGTGGGCGCGCTGCTGGCGATACCGGCGACCGCGACGGTGCAGGCGTTCCTGAGCGAATACGTCAAACGCTATGCGGTGACCGAGGATCCGCGCATCGAGCGGGCCGGCGGCGGCCGTCGCGGCGCGCCTGCCGCGCCCGATTCCTGACGTGCGCGGCGAGCGGGCGGATCAGTCGAACCACTCCGGATCGCCCTCGGCGATCAGTTCGGTCAGCACGGCGGGATCGTGGAACGCGGTGTGCAGCACCGTTCCCAGGCGGCGCAGGGCCTCGACATCCTGCCCGTACCCGACGAAGGTCCCGGCCTCGGGATCGAACTTCACGTGCTCGGCGATCTCGGGCAGGCGGTTGCGCACCGCGGATTCGGCCACGCCGGTCCAGCCGTAGCCGTTGCCCTCGTACCCGGCGGCGGCGAAGGTCTCCTCGCGCTCGACCATGAAGCGGTCCGAGAGCATCAGGCAGTAGTTCCCGGGCCGGTGGTCGTACTCGAACAAGATCAGCGGCGCGTAGGTTTCCCGATCATCGATCACGCGGCGAACGATATACGCGCCCGCCGACAGCCATCGGACACGCCGGGATCGCGCGCAGGTCAGAACCACTCGCACCGGGAACTAGAGTCCGAGAGCATGCCGATACCGGACGTCGAACCCACCGAACCGCAGCCGACCGCGGCCGAAGCGGGTCGCGCCGCGCGCAAGGTGGTGCCCCGGTCCGGACTGGCCGGGTGGGAGCCGGCGCCCGATCGAGCCGATCCCATCGAGATCCTGGAACGCCAGGCCGCCACGCGGGTGCCCGAACTGGTGCGAATCCGCTACGCGCGCATGGCCGCCGGGCAGTTCCCGTACTACCGGGGCGCGCCCGCCATCATGGCGGCCGACCTGGCACAGGGACCCAACACCGGCCTGACGGTACAACTCTGCGGCGATGCCCATCTGTCGAACTTCGGGCTGTTCGCCTCCCCCGAGCGCGCACTCGTGTTCGATCTCAACGATTTCGACGAAACCCTGCCCGGCCCGTTCGAATGGGACGTGAAGCGGCTGGCCGCCAGCGTGGTGGTGGCGGCCCGCGCCAACGGCTGCTCCGACACCGACGCCGCGGCCGGGGCGCGTGCGGCTGCCCGTGCGTACCGCGAGACCATGACCCGGCTGGCCGGGATCGGCGAGACCGACGTCTGGTACGAGAAGGTCGACGCCGAGAAGGTGGCGGCCCTGGTCGGCCGGGACGCCCGCAAGGCCACCGCCAAGGTGCTGGACAAGGCACGGTCGCGCACCAGCATGCAGGCCCTGGAGAAACTGACCGAGCCCGGGCCGGACGGCGCGCCGTGCATCAGGCACGATCCGCCCCTGATCATGCCCATCTCGACGATCGAAGCCGCGGCGGTGGATTCGGTGCTCAGCGACTACCGCGCGAGCCTGCCCGAGGAGCGCCGGGTGCTGCTGGACCGGTACCGCCTGCGCGATACGGCCATGAAGGTGGTCGGGGTCGGCAGCGTCGGCACCCGCTGTTTCATCGCGCTGTTCATCGGCCGCACCACCGGGGACCCGCTCTTCCTCCAGGTCAAGCAGGCCGAGGACTCGGTGCTGACCCCGCACACGCGCTCCAGCGTGTTCCGGCATCAGGGGCACCGGGTGGTACACGGGCAGCGCCTGACCCAGACCGCCGGGGACATCTTCCTGGGCTGGGCCACCGGGCCGGACGGCCGGCACTACTACTGGCGGCAACTGCGCGACATGAAGGGCTCGGCGACCATCGAGGATATGGGCGCACCGCAGTTGCAGCAGTACGCGGCCCTGTGCGGGCACACCCTGGCCCGCGGGCACGCGCGCTCGGGCGACCGGGTCGCGATCGCGTCCTACCTGGGCTCGGGCCCCGGATTCGACCACGCCATCGCCGACTTCGCGCTCGCCTACGCCGATCAGACCGCCATCGACCACGCCGCCCTGCTGGCCGCGATCGGGTCCGGGCGGCTGGACGCTGCCGAGTCCGTCTAGCGCCCCATCGTTCCGCGCAAACTTCCGCCAAAACCGCTGTCCGCCAACGTCGATGCGGATTCGCTCACCGTGAAGCGGTAGGGTGCGAGAGGTTTTGCGGTGTTAGGGGTCTGATGGTGCGCGTGGGCGAGGAGTTCGCCGGGTATCGGATCGAGCGCAAGCTCGGCGGCGGCGGAATGGGGGTGGTGTACCTCGCCCGGCATCCCCGGCTGCCCCGATTGGTCGCGATCAAGCTGCTGGCCCGGGAGCTGGCCTCGGACAACCAGACTCGGGCCCGCTTCGAGCGGGAGGCCGAGCTGGTGGCGCGCCTCGACCACCCCAACGTCGTGACCGTGCACGACCGGGGCGTGGAGGACGGGCGACTCTGGATCGCCATGCAGTACGTCGACGGCGGGGACGCCGCGGCGCTGGACCCGGCCGCACTCGCGCCCCGGGACGCGGTGCGGGTGATCGCCGAAACCGCCAAGGCCCTGGACTACGCGCACTCCATGGGCGTCATCCACCGCGACGTGAAGCCCGCGAACATCCTGCTCACGCGGGCGACACCGGGCCAGGAGCAGCGAATCCTGCTGACGGACTTCGGCATCGGACGACTCCGCGACGACTCCGCGCACCTGACCCGGACCGGCACGCTGGCCGCGACCATCACCTACGCTTCGCCCGAACAGCTCTCCGGCGGAGCGCTCGACGAGCGCTCGGACCAGTATTCCCTGGCGTGCACGTTCTTCCGGCTGCTGACCGGAGCCACCCCGTTCCAGGCGGAGACCGCCGCCGCGGTGATCGCCGGCCACCTGCATCATCCGCCGCCGCGCGTGACCGATCGCCGCCCGGAGTTCCCGGCCGCGCTGGACGAGGTGCTCGCGCGCGGGCTGGCCAAAGAGCCCGACCGGCGGTACGACTCGTGCCGCGACTTCGCCGAGGCCGCGGCACAGGCGCTGTCGATGTTCGCCGACTCGGTGCCCGCGCCCATCGCGCTCGGCGACACGACACTCGCCGCCCTCGGGCGGGCGAGCGCCGACACCGTGCTGACCGGCGCCGACAATGCCGAGCACGCCACCATGGTGCTCCCGGTGCTGCACGACCTGACCCCGGCCGATACCACCGAGCCACCGCGGGATTCGACCGCCCCGCCCCGGCGCGGACGCGGGCGCTGGATCGCCGCCGGGGTGGGCGCGGTGGTCGCCGCTCTCGCGACGGGCGCCGGAATTCTCTACGGCGCACAGGATTCCGAAGCCTCGGGCGAACAGGATCCGCCACCGGCCTCGATTCGGGCGCCCGCCGCCGTATACCCCGGGTTCGTCCCGCTGACCCGAATCGACGCACAGGGCAGACCGGTGGCCGCGCCGGTCTCGATCCAGGACCCGGCGAACGACGGCAGACTGCAGTGCGATCCGGTGTCGATCGCGGCGGCACTGCCGCTCTCGGGCGATCAAGCCGCGCTGGGCCGCACCGTGCTCGGGTCGGTGCGGCTGGCGGTCGCCGAACTCGTGCGCGGCGGGAACAACATGTGCCCGGTCACCGTGCGCGAGTTCGACACCGCGGGCACGCAGCGCACGGCGGCGCAGGTCGCGGCGAGCATCGCGGGCGACGAGTCGATCGTGGCGGTCATCGGCCCGGCGCTGTCCAACGAGGTCATCGCGACGGGCCGGATCTTCGAAGCGGCGGGGCTGTCATTCCTGACCCCGTCGGCGTCCAATCCCGCACTGGCGCAATCGGGTTGGACCGGATTCTTCCGCGGGCTGGCCAATGACAACGCGCAGGGACCCGCGGTGGGCCGATATCTGGCGGGCACCGCGGGGTACTCCCGGGTGTGCGTGGTCCGCGACAGCGGCGGCGGCTTCGGCGACGAACTCGCCGATACGGTCACCGAGGGCCTCGGCGCGGCCGCCACCTGCGAGGTCGGTCTCACGACCGGCGCCGAGAGCCGGGCGGTCACCGCCGTCGCGGCCGCCCGCCCGGACGCGGTGTACTACTCCGGGCAGGCCGCGGCGGCGGCCGACCTGCTGACGCGACTCCGGAAGGCGGGTGTCACAGCGCCTTTCATCGTCGGCGACGGCGGCTACGATCCGGCGCTGCGCACCTCCGGGGAGACGCCCGCCACCGGCACGCTGGTGTCCTGCCAATGCGGTCCGGCGACCGAGCGCTTCCGCACCGACTATCGCGCTGCCACCGGCACCGATCCGGCGGCGCACGCGGTCGAGGCCTATGACCTCACCGCGATCGTGCTGCGCGGCATCGTCTCCGGGCAGGGCGGCCGCACCGAACTGCGCGAGTTCCTGCACGGCTACGCCGGTGACGGCATCGCGCAGACCTACGGTTGGTCCGCGACCGGCGAACTGACCGACCCCCGCATCTGGCTGTACCGGCTCGACTGATCGGCGCGGGCCCGCACCGGATCGGGCTCGGCCGCACCGGATTCAGCAGCGCGATCTACCCGATCCAGCCGAGGACCGCCGAAACGAGCTGTCCGCGCGGGATCGAGCGGCAGCCGGGCCGCCGCGGGCCGGAGCCGTGCCGCGATCGAGCCGAGGTCGGGCCGAATCAGTGCGGAGCCGCTTGGGATCGAGCCTGATCCTGAAAGGTCAGGGTAGAACCGCATCGAATCGCGCCCGGGCGTGCCGGATCAGGCCGGGGCCGCGCCGATGTCGAGCACCATCGCCGTCGCGTTGTCCGTGCCGCCGGCCGCCAGTGCGGCCGCGACCAGGGACTCCGCGGCCTCGGCGGGTGTATTCGGTTCGGCCAGCAGGGCTTTGATGTCGGTCAGCTCGAGCCGCTTGGATACGCCGTCGGTGCACAGCAGCAGCCGGCCCAGGCTGGTGCCGGTGGCCGCGGAGCCGATGTCCTCCGCGTGCGCGGTGCGCGCGGAAGTCGTCACCAGGTGCCCCATCCCGGGCAGCGGCTGGTGGCCGCGGGCCCGGAAGTATTCCGCCACGGTGTGATCGGTGGTGATCTGGTGCAGGATCCGGCCGTTCCAGCGGTAGGCGCGGCAGTCGCCCACCCACGCGATGTCGATGGGTCCGTCCGGATGTCCTTCGGCGGGCAGCACCGCCACGACCAGCACGCTGTCGGCCGCGGCCTCCGGTAGTTCGCGCAGCAGTTCCTCCTGCGCGGCGAGGATTCCGGCCTGTGCGCCGTGCGTGAGGGCGATCCGGGCGGCGGTGCGGGCGACCAGGCGGGCGGCCCGGGCGGCGGCGAGATGATCGCCGACGCCGTCGGCGACGGCGAACGCGGTGCGGCCCAGCGCGCTGTCGGTCACGGTGGCGAAGGAGTCGGCATTGAGCTTGCGACCCCCGACCCGGCTCACCGCCGAGCCGCTCACCCGGCCGAGCCGGGCGCCCTCACCCGGTTCGATGGGCACGACACCGATCTCGACTGCTGCGTTCTGCATGGCCCGACCTCCTCGGCCTTTCCGGTGCCGCGTCCATCAGCACTCCCCCATTCAACGGCGCAAACCCGTGCGGTGCTCCCGAAATTACCTGTGCGCTTGCTGTGGAAAACATATCGTGACCAGCACGTGACCAGAAATTCAGCATGCGGTGCGGGCCACGGTGAAAACCCGGCGGAACGGCAGCCAGGTGCTGCCGTCCGGGTGACGCGGATAGGCCGCGCTCAGCAGGGGTGCGAGCTGGCGCCGGAACTCGACCCAGTCCGGGTCCTCCAGCACGGTGCGCACCGGGGTCAGCGCGGTGCCGGTCACCCACTCCAGCACCGGGTCCTCACCCTCGAGCCGCTGCAGATACGTTGTCTCCCAAGCGTCGACCGTGCAGCCGGCGGTGGTCAGCAGGGCGGCGTAGCCCTCGGGGTCGAGCACCGCGCGGGGTTCGAGCAACCCCGCGGGCGCCAGCCGGTCCCGCCACTGCTCGCGACCCGCGAGTTCGCGGATGGCGCGGTGCGATGGTGCGTCGAAATTGCCCGGCACCTGGAAGGCGATCCAGGCCCCCGCGGGCAGCTCACGCGCCCAGCCGGCCAGCAGCTCACGATGTTCGGGCACCCACTGCAGCACCGCGTTGGACACCACCACGTCGGTGTCGGCGCTGGGCCGCCAGTCCACCACGTCCCCGGTCTTGGCGTCGATTCCGCGTTCGCGGGCCGCGGCGACCATCTCGGGTGAGGAGTCCAGCGCCTCCAGGGTGGCCTCGGGCCAGCGCTGGGCCAGCGCCGCGGTCAGATTGCCCGGACCGCACCCCAAATCGACCACCCGGCGCGGGGTTTCGGCCCGCACCCGGGCGACCAGGTCGAAGAAGGGACGTGCGCGATGATCATCGAAAGCGAGATACTGCTGCGGATCCCACATGGCTGCTCCATCTCTGGTCACCCACCGTGCAAAGAAATCAGGCCGGAGAATCATCGATTCTCCGGCCTGAGCTACGTAGTAGCGGGGACAGGATTTGAACCTGCGACCTCTGGGTTATGAGCCCAGCGAGCTACCGAGCTGCTCC